>NZ_JANSHU010000001.1:0-86159 GCF_047461755.1 Synechococcus sp. R65.1
GAGGTGAACTCTACTACTAGCTACGGGTCGTGGAAGCAGGAAGAAAGCCTCAACGCCGAGTGAAAGTCTGCTTTTGCCCGGGGTTGTGTAAGTCTTTCAGAGCGGTTCCTAGCGAAAGCGGAAAACCCGTTCCCAGGCCTGGCGGACAAACTCCCTGAGCCAGCCGGATTTTTGGGCGCTCTCCACCTGGGCCTTGACCACCGCCTGCATGCCTCCCTCTCCCCAGCTTTGGTTGCGCTGGAAGTACTCGATAAAGCTTTTGCCGGCAATGCGGGTGAGATAGCCAGCGCTGGCTGCCTGGATGGGTGCTGTCAGCCAAAAGCCAACAACGCTGACCTCAGCCACTGTAGCTAGGATCCCGGTGGTCAGTTGGATTGCCCCTTCCACCAGACCCAAGCCAGCCAAGGTCTTAGCCAAGGACAAAGCCAGCTCCCGCCCCTGCTGCAGGTTCATCTTGCAGCCGTAGAGGGATCCCAGCTCCACCACCATCTGGGCGTTGATGGCGGCAATGGCCAGGAGATCCAGCGCTGGGATGGGGTTGGCAAAGACCACACCGGTTACAATCCACTGAAAGCGATCGACCACTTCCTCCGCCTGGCGGCGCAACTGCGCCTGGAGAATGCGCTTGGCCTCCTCGCCCAACTGCTGGGATTGCAGGAGGGCATTGTCCAAGGCCAGGGAGCTCCCCTCCGCATAGAGCACCGCCTGCACCCGATCCCGCACTGCCGCCACCTCGGGTTGCGGCTGCCAGGTTTGGGATCCCAGGCGCACGGGGGCCGGATTGGCAGCAGCTGGCAGCACGTCTTCCGGTTGGATAAGGGGGTAAACCCGTTCCCGCAGCCGCTGGAGCAGAAGCTGCTGTTCCTCGGGAGTGTAGAGGTCAATTTTGTTGAGCACCAGGAGGGCCCGTTTGCCCAAGGCCAGAAGGCGGCGCAGGGGCTCCAGCTCCGACTGGCGTAGGTCCCCATCCACCACTACCAGTAACAGCTCGGCAGCCTGGGCTTGAGCCTGGGCCTCTTCTTCCCGCATGGCTCCTGCTGGCCCAATTTCCAAAATGCCTGGACAGTCCACGATCTTCACGGGGTGGAGGATGCCGGGCAGGTTCCAGTCGTAGACGGCCACGGCTTGCGTGGTGCCTAGGGTGGCCCCCACTGCTCCCACTGGCCGCCCCAGGAGAGCGTTCACCAGCGAGGTTTTGCCCGACGAGCCTGTGCCGAAAACCACCACCTTCAGTTGGGGCTGGGCCAACTGCTGGGCTAAGCGGGCTGACCGTTCTGCCAGCGCTGCTCGGGCCACCTGATCCTGAATCTGGGCTACTTGAGCCTCCAGTTGGGCCAGGTTGCGCCGGGCTGCCTCCCACTTTTCGGCGGGGGTTGTCGGGGGGGCTAGCTGAGGAAGGCGCTGGGTTGGAGACGAGGAAGCTCGGCCAAAGAGAAACAAGTAATAGACCGAGGCGGCCAAAAACACCACTAGCAGCAGCGTCAGCACTCCAACTAACAGACCCCCTAAAAGGGGGTGGTAGCGGGTGGCGTAGTAGAGCTCGAGAAAGGACTGAATCAGCCACACAATTAGGCCTGTAAACAGGGCCAGCAGCGCCAACAACAGCAGCAAGCGCAGGTAGAAAGCCAAGCGCATGGGCCTCAATAGCCACAACCGATTGACTCTAGCCGCGGCTGCCCCTATCCCGCCAGCTTGAGGTCCTGCCGCTGCGTTCTGGCAAACTTCCAGCTAGGAAGGAGGGCGCTCGAGGATGCCACCTCCCAGCAGCAGATCCCCCTGGTACCAAACGGCGGCCTGGCCGGGGGTGACGCCAAACTGGGGCTCGGCAAATTGCAACTTCACGCGTTCCGGCGATTCCGGGATCAAGGTAGCTGGCACGGCAGGGGTACGGTAGCGCACCTGCACTTCTACCTCCAAGGGCTCGGTTGGCGCTGAGATCGACACCCAGTTGACCTGCCGCACCCAGGCTTCTGCTTGGGTGGCTTCTTCCCGCTCTCCCACCACCACGCGGTTCATGGCTGCATCGATGCGCACCACATAGAGCGGACGAGGGGCAGCAATGCCTAAGCCCTTGCGCTGGCCAATGGTGTAGTGGTGAATGCCCTGGTGGTACCCCAGGACCCGCCCCTGAGTATCGACAATTTCCCCTGGCCTTTCCCCCAAGTGCTGATCCAGGAAGTTGCGCATCGAGCCGTAGGTTTCAATTAGGCAAAGATCCTGGCTCTCCGGCTTGTTGGCGGTGGCCAGGCCGTAGCGCCTAGCCATCTGGCGGGTCTGGGCCTTGGTGTACTCGCCCAAAGGGAAGAGGCTGTGGGCCAGGTGCTCTTGGCTGAGGTCGTAGAGAAAATAAGACTGATCCTTTTGGCGATCCACAGCCCGCAGCAGTTGGTAGCGCCCTAGCTCGGCGTTGAAACGTACCCGCGCGTAGTGGCCAGTGGCAATCTGCGAGATGCCCAACTGCTCCTGGGCATAGGCCAGCAGGGGACCGAACTTGACCAGCCTGTTGCAGCGGGAGCAGGGCAGGGGTGTGATCCCGTCCGCATAGCCGGCTAGCAGGTACTCGACAATGTGGGCTTGGAACAACTCGCGGCTATCCACAATGTGGTGCGGGATCCCCAGTTGCTCACAAACAGCAGCAGCATCCACCAGGCCGTCGGTGCAGCACTGGCCTTTCCCCCGCATCAGCCACAAAGTAACCCCTTCCACGGCGTAGCCCTGTTCGTGGAGGAGAGCTGCCACTGTGGAGCTGTCTACCCCCCCAGAAAGAGCCGCCACGATGCGGGGCCGAGAGGGAAGTCCGGCTGTCTCAGGATGGGGTTTGGTAGCCATCATAGAGCAGGGGATAAGAACAGCAAAGCTTGCCTCCTCCTCAAAGGAGCCCTCCAGCAAGCTGAACCCCGATCTTCAGCTTAGCTTGCTTCTAATCCGCTGGTGGGGATCCTGCTTCTAGGAAGCCCCTTTGGCGCAGCCGTCGCAGGGAATCCAGAGCGGTTGCGGCAACGCTATCGTTGGGATCCTTGGCCAGATAGTTGAGAGCGGAAACGCTCTTAGGCGAGGGCAGATTTCCCAAGGCCTGGGCCAGCCGCTGCCGCACCAGCCAATCTTCCGATTGGGCAAAGCGCAAGAGGTGATCCAGCGCCCGCAGATCTCCCAGTTCCCCCAAGGCAGCGATGGCCGCCTGCTGGAGCAACTCTTCCGGCCCCTCCAACGCCCGCAGCAGTACGTCGTAAGCTCGGGGATCCTTCAGGTTGCCCAACGCTACGGCAGCACTAAAGCGCACCAGCCACTCCACATCTTCGTAGAAGGCACGCACCAGCGCCTCGAAAGCCCGGGGGTCTTCTAGGTATCCCAGAGCGCCTGCTGCATTGGCGCGAATGCTGTAGTCCGGGTCCTGGGTGAGGATCTCCACCAACTTAGGCAGACAGGCGTCAGTTTGCTTGACCCCGAGCGCAAAGACGGCAAAAGAGCGCACTTGCAGGTTTTCATCGTCAACGACCTGCAGAATCAGCGGCACCGCCTGCTCTGCTGGCACGTCCCGCAACTGCGCCAGGGCCCGCATCCGATCCGCTGGTCGTGGGCTGCGCAGCCGCTCGGCAATCTCCTGTAATTGGCTAGGGTTGGCGGGATCCAAAGTGGGGAGAGCCAGAATGCTTACAAGTTTTAATTATGGCAAACTTTGCTGCCTTGGGTCAGGAATTGCTGTTCTAGTGGGAGAGGCTTGACAAAGAGGCAGATCGAGGTTAGCCCCATTGCGAGGATTTTGGATATTTTAGTCCAGAGACGCTCTCCCAGGGGTTTTTATGGTTCGCCCACTGCTTTTGCTTGGGATCCTGCTGGGGTTGGCAGGAGGCATGTCTCTGGCTCCCGCTTTGGCCAACGCCCAGGCAGTTCGGGACGCCGAGCTGGCCCTGCAGCCGCTTTTGCCGCCGGGATCCCGCATCCTCCGCTCCCGCCGGCTCAGCAACACGGAAGCGGAAGTCTGGGTAGAATTTCGCGGCAACAGCAACCCCGTGATCATGCGGCTCAACCCCTCAGGCCGCTGGGAACAGGACATGAATGCTACCCTGGCCCGTGGAGCTAGCCAGCTGCGGGCTCTTGCCCGGCAACAGACGGCGGCTTTGCCCGAAGGCTTTGGCCAGACTGCTCCCGACCAGCCTCGGCCCTTGCCAACCCAACCTGCCTCCATCCTGATCCCACCTGTGGATCGGGAGCAGGAAACCCAGCGGGCTCTGAGTAGGGCGGGACGGGCGGATCCCTTTGTGCCCCAGAACGTGCGCGCTCCCGAGCCCCCTCTACCACCCCTAGATCTGCCGCCCCTTCCAGAACTGCCTCCCCTGGAGGGCGCTACGCCGCTCCCCACACCCACGCCAGATCCGGCTGCTTTTGCCCGCAGCGTGCAGGTTTCTGGGGTTATCCAAATTGGCGGTGAGTCCTTTGCCCTCATTTCTGCCCCTGGCACCCTTCCCGCAGTTGTGCAGGCTGGGCAAAACTACCAAACTGCCCAGGTAGCCAAGGTATCGGTGCCAGAGCGGCAGGTTGTGCTCTCAGAAGGGGGGGAGACGGTGGTCAAAACGATGCAGAATACAACAGTGATTGTGGGGGCGCCGTAGCTTGTCGGCCCTGGTGGCAAAACTTAGAAGCGGGGCTCACTGCCCAGGCGGGAGGGCTGCTGTTTGAGGTAGCGCAAGAACTCCCGCAGCTCAGTTTCAGTCAACTGGTGGCGAGATTTTTTCTGGAAGCGACGTTCCAAAAACTCTTGGCCCTCCTTGCGGCCCCAGCCAATGCGCTGCATTTCCACGTCCGTTTGCGCAATGAGATCCGAAAGGTCGTCGCTTTGAGTCTCCGCTTCTTTAAGGGCCTGGGATCGGGCTGAGATCCCTGCTGCTTCAGGGGTTGGAGGGGTAGAGGAAGACTGGGACTGTCCATTGCCCAAGTTAGGAGTTGGCCAACTGGGAGAGGACAGATAGGAAGCCCTGGCAGGGGCAGCGTCTAGGCCTAAACTTAAAGAGGAGGTAGGGCGACCAAATCCTGCATGCTGGAGAGCCCGCTTCAAGGCAGCATCTTCAGCTTCTTCGATGGTGTTTGAGCCGGCCATGCCACTGCCCAAAACGGTGTTGTTCACCACTACCTGGGCTTTGACGATGTAGATCCCTTCTTCCACGCGCAACAGATCGGTGAGCAAGCTGCCCATGGGGTACCGCTCTCGAAAGTCTTGAATCATCTTGGCGCCGGAATCTGTTGCTTCTAGAGCCCCAACTCCAGGCTAGCTTGAAGGTACGCCCTACATCCAGATCTTCTTGCCCACATTTAAGCCAGTCGATATTGGCTAGAAATGCTTGCCAATAGGAGAAGTCTTTCCTAGCAGTTAACGTCTGGCTCGGCAAAGGTATGCTTAGGCTAGGAATCTACCAGCAGCACCCAGGGAGGCACAGCAAGTATGGCTAGCGATACCACGGCGGCCAAGTCAGCCAGCTTGGGGCAGGCAGCTATTCGAGAGCGCAACTATGGCACTGCTTTGCAGTTGTTGCGGCGGGCTTATCGGGCCGATCCCAGCCCTGAAAATGCCCTTTGGTTGGCCACTGCCTACGAGGAGGCAGGCTACCTTCAGTTAGCTGCTCTCTATCGAGAATTGGCCCAAGAGCGCAGAGAGACTCTCAAAGCAAAGTCTCCTCGCACCCTTGAGGAGCTAAAGCAGCCATCTCCCCAATCGCCGGCTCGCAAGACCCTTCCCTCGCCGCAGCCGATCCCGCTGTCAAGTCCGTCCACCTCTTCTGGGGATCAGCCAATTGAGCTCTCCAAGCCCACACCCCTGGATCCCAAAAGCCTCAGCCGTCGGGTACCTTTGCGAGGGCAAGCCACAGAGGCTGCCTCTTCCGGAGAACAACCGGCCCAAAACGCCAGCTACCTGCCAGTTCAACACGCTCCAGATCTGCAAAACCCCCAGCAGGGATCCCCCTTCGTGCGGCGGCTCAACCAACTGCATCGGCAATTTAAGGATCGGCCTACGGCAGAGCTGGCTCTGCAACTGGCGGAAGCCTACGACGAGCAAAAGAACTTCAAAGAGGCCCAGCGCTACTACCGGGAAGTTTTGGATTTGGATGACTCTTGGCTGCTGCGACCGATGGTGCTAGAGCGCCTGGAAGAACTGCAGCGCCTGCAGGGGCAGGAAGGCCAAGCGAGATCCCTGGCAGAGCCTTCAGCCCAGAACTTGCTCAAGCTGGCCGAGAAACTGGAACAGGAGGGGGAAATGGCTCGGGCTGAGCAGGTTTACCGGCAAATCCTGAAAATGAATGCCACCCTGGACATCCATGCCAAAGCGCGCAAAGGACTAAACCGGCTCTATCCCAACGGCAAGCCGTGATGCCAACCAGCCCAGGCAGACTCAATCGCCCAAGGAATAGCTGGGGCAAGGTTATCGAGGAAAGGGGACGCGGAGACCCACCGCTTTGGCTGTGGGGTAGCTTACTTCCCTGCGGGCTGCGGCAATGGTCTGGGGCAGCACCCCTACCAGCCGCGCCAAAACCTCATCGGGGAGTTGGCTGACCACCTCAGCAGAGAAAAACTCTTCTAGGCTAAAGAGCAAGATTCGTGCCCGCTGGGCCGACAGGGGGTTGTCGGTAATCTGCTGCAGCCAGCGCATCCAGTGCAGCCGCTTGGCATAAGCATTCTGCCGCTCTTGGTAGCTCCGGGGATGCAACAGAGCCACATCCCCAATCGGAACCACACTGCTCGACTCCACATCCAAAGGACCCCCCACCGCAGCGCCCGGCCCGGCAAACTCGGCATGAAACGTTTTGCAGATGATCAAGGCGTTGTGTCGCTGGGGATCCACCATCAGCAGTTGGCCACTGCTGAGGCTGCAGACTAGCTGCTCTGGATCAACCCACGGAACCAGGCTGTGGCTGTTGGGAGAGGACTCGTTCATACCCCTCCAAGATATCTCGTTCCCCTTACATGAGATCTTCAACTTTTGCAGCCCTGCTTGACCAAATCTTCATCTTGGGATCTCGCCGACAAGCCGGATGGCGATCCCTTCACCGGCCTGGCAGCGGCCAATGCGACGGGCATAGGGGTAGCTGGCCTCCTGCAGTTCTTGCAATAGCTCCGCCGTGTGGCTCGGATCTACAGCCACCAACAAGCCGCCGCTGGTTTGCGGATCCGACAAGAGCAATTGCTGCCACTCGGGCAGAGAGTTGGCCTCTATTCCCTCATAGCTTTGCCAGTTGCGACGGGCCGCGCCTGGGAAGATCCCAGCCTCAGCCAAGGAGAGGGCTTCTGGCAAAAAGGGAATGGCAGCCAGATCCAACTCAGCGCTCACCCCCGAGCCACGGCAGACCTCTAGCAAGTGTCCCAAAAGACCAAAGCCCGTTACATCGGTTAGGGCGTGAACCTGGGCTCGCCGGGCCAGTTGCGGGCCAATGCGGTTGAGCTGGGTCATCACTTGTAAAACTTCTGCATAGCCCGCTGTGCTGAGCTGACCCTTCTTCAGGGCGGTGGTCATTACCCCGATCCCCAGCGGCTTGGTCAGGATGAGATCGTCGCCAGGCTGAGCAGTGGCGTTGCGACGGATGTGCTGCGGGTGGGCCAGCCCTGCCACCACCAGGCCGAAGATGGGCTCAGGGGAATCGATGGAGTGCCCCCCAGCTAGAGGGATCCCCGCTTCCTGACAGACTTGGATCCCCCCGGCCATGATCTCCCGAATGACCAACGGGGGCAGGGTGTTGACCGGCATGCCCAGAATGGCCAGGGCAAGGATAGGGGTGCCCCCCATCGCGTAAACATCGGAAAGGGCATTGGCGGCAGCGATGCGGCCAAAATCCACCGGATTGTCCACGATGGGCATGAAAAAGTCGGTGGTTAGAATGAGGGCCTGCTCGTCGTTGAGTTGGTAAACAGCAGCGTCGTCGCTGGTTTCAGCTCCCACCAACAGGGCTGGATCCGACCAGAGGAGGGGCAGCTCCTTGAGAATCTGCTGCAGCAGCGCAGGGGCAATCTTGCAGCCGCAGCCGCCACCATGGGAGTACTGGGTGAGGCGAATAGGAGGCTCCATATCAGGCGAAGGGCGAAAAGGTGGGCTTGACTTCACTGTAGCGGCCTCTGCCGGCAACTGGAAAAGGAGAGCGCTGGGTTAAGGTTGAAGGGATCCCTTATCCCTACCGTTGCCATGGCCTTTGTTCCCTTGCACTTGCACAGCGAGTACAGCCTTCTAGACGGGGCTAGCCGACTGCCACTTTTGATTGAGCAAGCAGTGGCTATGGGTTTCCCAGGGCTGGCCCTGACGGATCACGGCGTTATGTACGGGGCCATCGAACTGGTGAAACTGTGTAAAAGCAAAGGGATTAAGCCAATCATCGGCAACGAAATGTATGTTATCAACGGCAACATTCGGGACAAAAGCCGCAAGTACCCCAAGTATCACCAAGTGG
Source organism: Synechococcus sp. R65.1 (assembly GCF_047461755.1). Classification (NCBI taxonomy): domain Bacteria; kingdom Bacillati; phylum Cyanobacteriota; class Cyanophyceae; order Synechococcales; family Synechococcaceae; genus Synechococcus; species Synechococcus sp. R65.1. The sequence goes on from NZ_JANSHU010000001.1 coordinate 8,427, forward strand.
TCTTGGCCAAAAACACCCAGGGCTACAAAAACTTGGTGAAGCTGACCACCATTTCCCATCTCCACGGCGTTCAAGGCAAGGGGATCTTCGCTCGACCCTGCATCAATAAAGAGTATTTAGTGCAATACAAGGAGGGGTTGATTGTTACCAGCGGCTGCCTTGCTGGAGAGGTTCCCCAGGCCATTTTGCAGGGGCGGCCAGAAATTGCTCGTCAGGTTGCTGCCTGGTACCAGGAACAGTTTGGAGATGACTACTACATCGAGATCCAGGATCACGGCTACCGGGAAGACCGCTTTGTCAATGTGCAATTGGTTCGCATTGCTCGGGAGTTGGGGATCCCAATCATCCTCACCAACGATACCCACTTTATTTCTTGCTGGGATGTGGAGGCCCACGATGCCCTGCTCTGTATCCAGACAGGCAAATCCCTCACCGAGAAAAATCGCCTTCGCTACACGGGCACAGAGTACCTAAAAAGCCTAGAGGAAATGCGCCGCCTCTGCCGCGATCACCTCGAGCAGGAGGTCATCGACGAGGCGATTGCCAATACCCTCAAAGTGCTGGAAAAGATTGAGGACTATGACCTATTTGGGGAAATACGCATGCCTGACTACCCAGTTCCCCCAGGTCATTCTGCCGATAGCTACCTTGCTGAATTGGCCTGGCAAGGCTTGGCAAAGCGCTGTGGCGTCGCCCATCCGGATCAGATCCCCCAAAACTATCGGGAGCGCCTGCGCTTTGAGCTGGATATCATCCAGCAAAAGGGGTTTTCCAGCTATTTCTTGGTGGTCTGGGACTACGTTCGCTATGCCCGTGAGCACGGGATCCCAGTGGGCCCAGGCCGTGGTTCGGCAGCCGGATCCCTGGTGGCCTACGCCCTACAGATTACCAATATCGATCCTGTCAAATATGGGTTGCTCTTCGAGCGTTTTCTCAACCCAGAACGGCAATCAATGCCAGACATCGATACTGACTTTTGTATCGAGCGTCGGGGAGAGCTGATCGAATACGTAACCCGCAAGTATGGACAGGAGCGAGTGGCTCAGATCATTACCTTTAACCGCATGACTTCCAAAGCTATCCTCAAGGACGTTGCTCGGGTTCTGGATATCCCCTATTCAGAAGCTGACAAAATGGCAAAGTTGATCCCGGTGTCCCGGGGCAAGCCGGCAAAACTAGAGGAGATGATCGGCGAGAACACTCCTGCTCCAGAGTTCAAGGAAAAATATGAGAAAGACCCAACCACCCGCCGCTGGATTGACCTAGCTCGATTGCTAGAAGGCACCAACAAAACCTTTGGAGTCCATGCCGCTGGAGTAGTCATCTCCAAGGATCCTTTGGACGAGATCGTGCCTTTGCAGTACAACAATGAAGGCCAAATTATTACCCAGTACTCGATGGAGGACATCGAGTCTTTGGGCTTGTTAAAGATGGACTTTTTGGGGCTGCGCAACCTAACCCTGATCCAGCGGACTGTAGAGCTAATTCGAGAACATAGAGGCGTTGTGATTGATTTGGACAACCTACCACTGGACGATCCAAAGACTTACCAACTTTTGGAAAAAGGGGAGGTGGAAGGGATCTTCCAACTGGAATCTTCCGGGATGAAGCAGGTGGTGCGAGAGCTCAAGCCCTCAAATCTGGAAGATATTTCCTCGGTCTTGGCTCTCTACCGACCGGGGCCATTGGATACGGGCATGATCCCAGACTTTATCGATCGCAAACATGGCCGCAAGCCGATAACCTATGCCCACGACCTTCTCAAGCCAATCCTTCAAGATACCTATGGGGCTATCCTCTACCAAGAACAGATCATGCGCATTGCCCAGGACATGGCCGGCTATACCCTGGGCCAGGCTGACCTGCTGCGGCGGGCGATGGGGAAAAAGAAGGTCTCGGAAATGGAGAAACACCGCGAGCAGTTTGTTCGAGGAGCAGTCGAGCGAGGTGTGGCTAAAGAAGTAGCCACGGAGCTCTTCGACCAGATGGTTGCTTTTGCCGAGTATTGCTTTAACAAATCCCATTCTACAGCCTACGGATTGATTACTTTCCAGACCGCCTATCTAAAAGCCAACTACCCAACAGAATACATGGCAGCGCTGCTTTCTTCTGTAAGCGGGGATCAGGATAGAGTCCAGCGCTACATCACCTACTGCCTGTCAATCGGAATCCAAATTGAGCCGCCTGACATCAACCGCTCCGGCCTAGACTTTACGCCTCAGGGATCCAGCATTTTGTTTGGTTTGGGGGCAGTGAAGAATGTAGGCGAGGGAGCGGTGCAAAACATTCTGGCCACTCGCCAGGCTGGCGGCCCCTTTACCTCTTTGGCCGACTTTTGCCAGCGGGTCGATCTGCGCATCGTCAACCGCCGGGCCATAGAGTCGCTCATCTGTGCAGGCGCTTTCGACGGTATTTCCGGCAACCGCAAACAGCTCATAGCGGATCTGGATCCCGTCCTCAGTTGGGCGGCGGAGCGGGCCAAGTCCAAAGCCATCGGCCAAGCCAGCCTATTTGATTTGTTGGGCAGCAGCAGTCAGGGCTTTACGGAAGCGCCCCAAGGGCCTGCAACTGAAGATTTTCCACCGCAGGAAAAGCTGAGGCTAGAGCGGGAACTGTTGGGCTTTTATGTTTCGGATCACCCTCTGCGGCGGCTCCAAAAGCAAGTACAGCTGCTAGCTCTTGTCAACCTCGCTGACTTGAAGACCTGCTCGTCTGAGGTCTCAGTCGGCATTCTCGCTCTAGTGACCGCTATCAAAACCGTCAGCACCAAAAAAGGGGAGCGCATGGCCATTTTGCAACTAGAAGATCTGACAAGCACTTGCGAAGCGGTGCTCTTCCCCAAGACTTACAAGCGTTTGCGCAGTTGCCTGCAGGTGGATCAACGGCTCTTGGTTTGGGCTAAGGTCGACCAGCGGGATGAGCAGGTGCAATTGATTGTGGAGGATCTGCAGCCCATTGAAGCGGTAAGCTGGGTCACGGTGGAAGTTCCCCTGGACTCTGCTGGAACCGTAGAGGAGCGGCGCCGTCTGCAAGCGGTACTTGCCGGTCAACGCTCGGAAGCTCAGGAAGAAAATCGCATTCCCGTGGTGGCTGCCCTCGTCGCCCACCCCCACACCCTCTGGGTGCGGCTGGGATCCGAATTTTGGGTGAAAGATGCCGAGGCCACCGTTGCAGCTCTGCGCCAGGCCGGCTACACTGCCCGCAAGGAAGCGCTAGCCTCCTGAGAGACCACCCAACTGTTGTCCCAGCCAGCTGCGCAACTGCGCTACCGTTAGCCGCGGAGAAGGGCGCGGTAGGGGCCGTTCTGGATCCCCAGCCACCTTCAGCACGGGAACCTCGAGGGAGTACTGCTCCCACCAAAGGGGGTTGGAAGTAATGTCACGGATTTCCAGCTCCCTGACTTCAGGGATCTGCTGCAACTTCTCCGCTAAGCCCTCGCAGAGGTGGCAGCCAGGCTTGCTGTAGAGAATTAGCGGCGGCCAAGGCATAGGGGATCCCTCAGGCAAGCCGACGGTGTTGCAGCGAGGGCATCTGCCGTCGGACAAGCTGCAGCCGCTCTGGGTCGATCTCAGCAATGGCCGCACCTGGTTTTTCGCCGCCGGCATCCGCCAAGATCGTCCCCCAGGGATCCACGATCATGGCGTGCCCGTGGCACTGCCGCCGCGCGTAGTGGGTGCCCACCTGGGCAGGGGCGATGACATAACAGGTGTTTTCAATAGCCCGACACTGCAGTAAAACCTGCCAGTGATCCCGGCCCGTGTATGCCGTAAAGGCGGCAGGGATCAGCAACACCTCTGCCCCCCGATCCACCAGGGAGCGATACAGCTCGGGAAAGCGCACGTCGTAACAGACCGAAAGGCCAAGGGTGCCTAGCCGTTCTTCCTGGTAGACAACCACCTCGTTGCCGCTCACCACCGTGTTGGACTCGCGGTAGGTGTTGCCGTCGGGCAAGTTGACGTCGAAAAGGTGGATCTTGCGGTAGCGAGCCAGCTCTCTGCCCTCTGGGCTGTAGAGGGCGGCCGTGTTGTACACCTTGCCCTCTCCATCTGGCACCGGGTATCCCCCACCTAACACAAATACCTGGTAGCGCTGGGCCATCTTGGCCAAGAATTCCTCCGCCCGCTGCGCGATCTCTGGAGCAAGACGAACTTTCTCTTCCTCTGGCCCCATGAAGGCAAAGTTTTCCGGCAGGGTTACGAGCTCACAGCCCCGGCGCGCCGCAAAGTCAATCCACTCCTCTGCCTGCTGGAAGTTGCCGGCCAGATCAGGCGTGCTGGTCATCTGAAGGGCGGCTGCCAAGTAGGATTGCATAGGGAAACTCCGGGAAAACTCAAAGGATCCAGCTGGCTAGCCCGCCAGATGCCACCAGCCGAAAGCAGGCCCCACAAATCGCACTATCACCCAGACAATGGCTAGGAGAATAATGCCGGCCCAAGTGCCTCGAGTTGTCCAGTTGTAGATCGTGCGGGCTTGGGCTTTGGTGAGAGGAATGCTTTTGAAGCTGGGAAACAGCAACTCTTGGTCGGGATCTGGGCTGCTGCGGGTTTTGCGGCGTTTGGCTTCGCCCATGACCTGGCCTCCAAGGGTTTTGGCGCAGTCGCGACTTTCATCTTAACCTAATTCCCTTTGGGCCTCTCCTAGGCGGTGGGGTCGGCTGCAGTTGAGGAGGCAAGACTTAACTAGAAGCGCTGGTGTAGAAGCGCAAGGCAAAGCGCCAGAACAGATGGGATCCCCACAGCAACCCTGCTGCCAACAGGGCGGATCCCACAAGCCAGGGCCATTGGGCTCGCCCCAACAAAGCTTCCGCCGGCACTGTGGTCAAGAAAGCCACCGGCACGACGAAGGTAAAAAACAGCCGATAGGCCACCGGATAGGCCACCAGCGGGAATCGCCCGGCCTCTACCAAGCCCCGCAGCACCTCGGTGACGTTGTAGATCTTAACAAACCAGATGCTGGTGGCCGCCAGCATAAACCAGAGGCTGTAGAGAATGACCAGCCCCAGCAAAAAGGGCACTAGCCCCAGGACATAGGCCCAGGCTGGCAGCTCCAACTGGATCCCGGCGTAGAGAATCAGCAACAGGCCAGAGCCGATATCCACCAGGCCCCAGGGAGAGAACACCCGCGTTGACAGCCAAAACTGGCTGCTGATGGGCTTGAGCAAAACAAAATCCAGGGTGCCCTCCTGCACCTGCTGCACGATGCGATTGAGGTTGACGTTAAAGAGGCTGGTCGACACCCCCTGGAGGATGGTGAACACCCCCAGGACGATGAGCGCCTCCGGCCAACTCCAGCCCCCCAAGCGGTGCCCCTGCTGGTAGAACAGCGACAGCCCAAACAAGGCTGACGCCAGGCCGCCTAAGCTGCTGAGGCTGGCAAAGAAAAAATTGGCCCGGTACTCCATTTCTGCTGCTACAGAAGTGCTCCAAAACAGCCACAACACCTGCAAGTAGCGCAGCACTTGGGTTCTCTCCAGTCTCAGCCTTTATTCCACTTGCGGTAGCAGCGGGCAGTGATGAGATAGGGATGAAACACTTCCAAAAAGTGACTTTGCAGCACCTGGAAGAATTGCTCAACTTTCTGGGGGTCGTCCAGGTGGAAAGGAAACTCGTCGTTAAACCCCTTGAAAAAATACCAGTTGATCAACAACTTACCTTCCGGCTTGAGCCAAGCGTAAAACTGGCGCAACTGAGCTGCTGGATCTGGCAGGTGTTCCACCACATCGAAGCAGAGGATGGTATCAAAGATCCCTTCTGGCAAGGTTTCTGGACAGTGGATCCGCTCGCTTAGACCCAATTTTTCCGCCCGCAGTTGTACAAACTGCCGATGGATGGGGTTGATATCCCAAAAAATCACCTGCTCCACTGCTGGGCAGAGGGCTGCCCCAATGGTGTGGGTGCCAATGCCTCCGCCAAAATCCAGCACCAGCCCGCGGGCCTGATCCGCCACCAGGCGCAGGGTGTCACCGATGTAGTCGGTGCTGCTTAGGTGCCAAGCGGCCAAGTCCAGCAGATAGGCAGATCCCACCCGATCCCGGTAAAAGGCCTCTACCTGATCCCAGCCGAAGTCGCGCCGGCCCAGCTCTGCCAACTGTTGTTGCCCAGCTCGCAGCTTTTCCTGCAGCTCGGCGGCTTCAAGACCGAGGAAGGCTCCCAGGTGAGCTTCCAGGTCAAAGCCATTTTGCCAGTAGCTGCTCAGCGCAGGGGGAATGGAAGCCACGGGAACCCAAAGCTCACTAGGCTGCTGGTCTCAGGATACCGCAAGGCAGGGGATGGCAGTGAAGCTTTCGTTCTCTCTGAGCGCTTCTTTCTCGGTGTCCTGCTGGGATCCCGGCTCAGGAACATTGGGCGGCGTCTTCAAAAGGATAGCCAAGGTATCGGGACTGAAGTGGTCGGTGCTCCTAACAATGGCTGTTACCCTCGGCCCAAACCCGATCTGGTCAAAAAGCTGCAGCCGATGAGAGGAGACCCGTTTCCCATTGACGAACAAACCGTTGGTGCTTTGACGAGAGCCAGGGCTGCCGTCAAAGATCACGTAGCTGTATCCAGCCTGGCTTTCTTCAGGAACGCGGATAATGACAGCGTGCTGGCGGGAAACAAAGGGGTCATAGAGACGGATGTGGCTGTTGGCGGCTCGCCCTACCGAGTAGTAAATCTTGTCCAACACAACGCCGCGCTGACCTAGCTGATCCTTAAAGATCAGGATTAGGCGGGCAGGGCTGTGTTGGGAAGCATCCATGCTCATCTGGAACAAGGTCTAGCATTGCCCTGGCCTTCAAAAAGGCAGGGCGTTACACAGAAGCTGCAGCTCGGTTCAAGTGGGGCTTCTCCTCTCCCTGGGTTTGCTACAGTATACATCGCCAATCTGAAGGGAGGTGGAGTAGAGCTCTATACCTGGCGGCCGAGCTCTTGCCCAAGGCAAAGAGGTGGGTTGCGAGTTTACCCTGGAGAGGAGATCATAGAGTCCTATCCGAGCTAAAAGTTCCCATTAACAGCGTGACAGTGGAACCTAGGCAGATTCAGTTAGATCCTCAAGCCCTTGGCCCCACCACAGCTACTGCAGCCATCAAAGCCCACTTGGATTTGCTGTTGTTGGGCCTGGAGTCCTTGAGCGGGGAGAGTTCCGAGGCCGTTCTGGCAGCAGCCAAGGCCCTGAACCTAGAAGAGTACATTGGCGATCGGGTGGCCCTCTGGCGCCTGCGCAACGCCAATCCCCTCCGCCGCACTAGCGGTGAACCCAAGAAAGTCGAGATCGCAGAGGCCCGCGCCCTGGCCAGAGTAATTGCCTATCTGGCAGCCCAGCAACAGGCCCGTATCCGTAGCACGCTGGAGCAACTGGAAGCTGCCCTCAAGCAGGAGCTCAGCCCTTTCCGTCAGCCGCTGGTGGGCGATTATCTAGGCGAGTTTATCTCCCACTACCGCAGCCGTATGGTGGATGGGGATGTCCGCGATGAGGATAGCCTTGCCGAACTGGCTCTGCGCATCCTGATTGAGCTGCTGTTCTACAGTAGCCCCCGGGGAGCAGAGCGGCTGTGGAAAGCCTTGCTCAATCGCCCTGAGATGGATCTCCCTGCCAGCAGCAAGGTAGGATCGGATGCCCTGCCCTCTTCCTAGCCCTCAGCCTTGGAATTATGCCCAGCCTCACCCTCAGCCAAACCTATCACCAACCCACCTCGACCCTCACCGTGCGCGGGGAAGCGCCCCTCCCTTCCCGGCCAGTTGATGGCTCTGCTAGGTTGCCATTACAAGCGATTGAGAGCAACTTTGAGTGTCAGCTGGAAATCCGCCAGGGAGAGACCACCAAAACTCTGCAGGGAGACAGCGTTTGGCTCAAGAATTTGATCACGGTGATCGACCGCTACGTTGGATCCCAGCTCAGCGGTACGCCCAAGGGAACTTTCAGTGGTACGGCGGCCATCCGTCCGCTGGATTTTATTTCCCACCGCCTTACGGTGCGGCAGGGGGAGGATCGCATTGCCCAGGTGGATCTGTCGATGACGCAGTTGTATGACCTCCTGGAAAACCTCTCGCAGGCGGCTGAAGATCTGCCCCAACTGGACAAACTGGCAACGCCGCCGACGCCGGCTTGGTATCGACAGCCCACCGCAATTGCTGCCTTGCTGGCAGGCGGGATTGTCCTGGCGGCTGGGGTTGGCCTCTGGGTCAGCCGCAGGGATCCCCCCCCTCCTCCCTCCCCACCCCAGGAGCAGCTCACTGCGCCGGAAGCCGCTGGAGATCTGCAGCAGCGTCTGGAAAGCACCCCGGCCCAGTAGTGGCAGTCTCCCCCAGGTTTGCAGGAGAGCTTAGTCTACTACTGGGTAACGGTGGATGAGACGGGATTCCCCTTGGCTGCCGAACCAAAGAATGCGCCCGCTCGGGAGCGCCGCGCCATAACCCCCTTTGCCGACGTGCCTGAGGTAGCGCCGGATCCCTTGCCAAGGGGGGCTAGGCAGTTTCGCGTCAGCCTGGGGCCGGCTGACCAAGTGGAAGTGGCCGCAGTCCAGTAAAGCTGGGTTCAATTAGGAGCTGGCGCCTTTTGGAGCGGGTGGGGATCCCCAGCACGGGCAAGGTTTTGGTAGCCAATGCCTCCTACGAGCCGCTCAACATCACCAGTTGCGCCGGGCTATCGCGCTGCTCAAGGGCAAGGCTGAGCAAATCGGGCACAACGGTAAAGTAGTCCACGGCAACTTCCTCTGCCTACAGCCATCCGTCTTTGCCACTACTGGATTCCCCTGACGCAGCCCAATGTCCTCCATCGCGATGGGCACCGCTGCCAATACTGCGGCTGCTATGGTGAAGACCTCACCCTAGATCCCGTGATCCCGCGGCGGCAGCGATACCTGGGAAGTGGCTGAAGTATACCATTGGCCTGGAAGAAGCTTCGCCGCCACAGCCGTTAGATAACCTCGGCTAGATCCTCATGGATGGCGGCACTAGCGGGGAGGGGGAAGGGATCCTCTCCTCGATCCAGCGATGGATAATGGCATTAACCTCGGCGGGACACTCATCGTGGGGACAGTGGCCAGCCTCTAAGAAGTATTCCACTGCCGTGGGGTAGTAAGTGCGATAGAGCTGCGAGCGCTCGCGAACCCGCATCCAGGGATCCCGCTCGCCCCAGATGAGCAGCAGGGGTCGCGCTAGGCTGCGCAGCAGCTCGTCCACGTAGCGTCCTTTTTGTCCGCCTCGCATCAGAGCCACAAACACATCGACCGCCCCTGGCTCCCGCGTAGGCCGGTGAATGTCTTCCACCAGCTGGTCTGTCACTGCCGCCTGATTGTAGTAGACCTGCTTGAGCTTGGCCCGGATCACCTGGGGCTGGCGCAAGTACTGAAACAACAGGTAAGACACCAAGGGCTGACGCAGACTCCAACCCACCAGCTTGCCCAGCCACTGCCGGGATCCCTTGGCAGTGGAAAAGCCGCCGGCTCCATTGAGCAGCACCACACCCCGCACCCATTCGGGATGCTCCGCTGCCAGGCTAAGCACCACATAGCCGCCCAGGGAGTTGCCAATGGCCACCACTGGCTGTCGGATCACCTGTTGACAGAAGTCCCGCAGTTGGTCTTTCCAGAGCTCAGCGTCGTAGTTCCACTTGGGCTTGGCGGAACGGCCAAAGCCAAGCAAATCAATGGCATAGACCTGGTAGTGTTGCGCCAATTCGGGAATGTTCTTGCGCCAGTGGTCAGTGGAGGCTCCAAAGCCGTGCACCAACAGCAGAGGCTGGCCCTGCTCGCCCTGTTCGACATAATGGACAGGCTGCCCTCGCCAAATCCAGCGGGCCGAGATAGGAGTGGCCAGTGCCGATGTTGAAGCCATAAGGGTTGCTCGCAAGCTTCTCTTCATCCTAGTCGATTTGCCTGGCCAACTCCGAAGGCTACGGGTCAGAGTATTAAACACGGGTTGGATACGCAAATGATCGCATTTTTAACAGGTCATCTTGTTGCTGTGGAACTGGGAGAGCGCAGCAGCCTCACTCTAGAGGTGCAAGGGATCGGCTATCGCATCCAGGCGCCGGCACGTTTTCTCAAGCAACTGCCCCCCATAGGGGAGCCCGTGCGAGTGTTCACCCATTTGCTCGTGCGGGAGACCGAGCTGGTGTTGTATGGGTTTGGCTCGGCAGCGGAGCGGGATCTGTTTGCGGAACTAATTAAAGTACCAGGGGTGGGGCCAGCCCTAGGCTTGGCATTGCTCAACACCTTTGCCCTACCGGAGCTGGTCCAGGCAGTGGTAACTGAAAATGCCCGCCTCCTCTCCCTGGCTCCAGGCGTAGGACACAAGACCGCCCAGCGGCTGGCGCTGGAGCTAAAAAGCAAATTGGCCCACTGGCGAAAAGGCCTGGAGAATGCCAATCAGCCTTGGTCGGGGGGGCCGCCTTCCCCTATCCGCGAAGAGGTGGAAATGGCCTTGCTGGCCCTTGGCTATAGCCCCCAGGAAATCCAAGCAGCCCTCCAAGCCCTGCCACCCCAGCCCCGGCAAACAGAGGATTGGCTGCGCGATGCCATCAGCTACCTCAGCCAACAGCCATGAATTCCTCTGCTCCCAAGCAGCGCCGCGTTGGCATTCTCGGCGGCACCTTTAACCCCGTCCACCACGGCCATCTGATCATGGCCGAGCAAGCCCTCTGGCAGTTCAACCTGGATCAGGTGCTGTGGATGCCGGCAGGGGATCCGCCCCACAAGCCCTTAGCTGGGGGCGCCAGCAAAGAGGATCGCCTGGCCATGGTAAAGCTGGCCATTGCTGACCATGAGCGCTTTGCCTGCTCGGACTTGGAGATCCGCCGTCCCGGCCCTTCTTACACTATCGAGACCCTACGCTGCCTCATCCAGGAGCAGCCCAACACCCAGTGGTACTGGATTATCGGCGTGGATGCCCTGCGGGATCTGCCCCAGTGGTACCAGGCAGAGGAGCTGGCCCGCCTCTGTCAGTGGATTGTTGCCCCTCGCCTTGATGCTGGCGACGCTGCCCAGGTGCTGCGGGCGGTGGCTGAGAAGCTACCCATCCAGGCGGAAATCCTGGAAGCCCCTACCCTAACCCTTTCTTCCACCTACCTGCGCCAGCAGATCCAAAAAGGGGGATCCATCCGCTACTTGGTACCCCCCGCCGTGGAGCACTACATTCGCCAACACCGACTCTATCTCGATCCTTGAAGAAAGGAAGAGGAGGGATCCCTCCTCTCCGAATAAACCAACTGGCTACAGCAACGGCTCGCCCAACTTTTTTTCCTGTCGAGGAGAGACTGAGGGTTAAAGGTGCTGTTTTCCTATGGTGGGAGGGGCTTGAGCGAGCAGGCAATCTCCAGTGAAAACTGCAACCCAACCTGCTTAGTAAGCCAGGCCCATGCTGCGGGTGGTTTCGGGGCCCAGATAGACGCGGATGCTCAGGAAATCGGTGGGGCAAGCGGTTTCACAGCGTTTGCAGCCAACACAGTCTTCGGTGCGGGGGGCTGCGGCGATCATGCCGGCTTTGTTGTTCCCCTTCCAGGGCACCATTTCCAACACATCGGTGGGGCAAGCCCGCACGCACTGAGTACAGCCGATGCAGGTGTCGTAGATCTTGACCGTGTGAGCCATTGGTGTTCTCCAGTCGAGCAGTTCAAAAGATTTACCGAAGAGCGCGGCAGCCAAACCGCTGCGCAGGTGCCCCCAGTGTACTGTAGCCCTGTCCAGCCACCCCAATCTCCGATGCAAATGTTTACATCCTCCGTCTTCCCAGCGGACTGCTGGTGGGGTTGGGCTAGGATGACCTGAGGAAGGATAGGGCAAGGGATCCTCCCGATGAGGCACTCGCCGCGGGATTGGAAACAGCAAGCCCAAGGCCAGCTGCGCCGTCTTTGGCCCATTTTGGCCGAGATCTACACAGAGAACGTCCCTCGCTTGCGCCGCTGGGATCAGCAGCTCACCAACTGGGTGTACCGCCGCGGCTGGAGGGTGGATCCCTCTCTGCCCAAGGTGGCCATCTACGTGCTGGCGGCGGTGGCGATCCTGGCGATCCCACCTCTCACCTTTGTGGCTTTGGGGGCTTTTCTCACCTTTCTGGGTGTCCAAATTGTTCAAAAGTGGGCAGAGGTGGATCCCGACCGCCAAGTTCAGCGCCGCTACTTGCCCAGGGCTCATGAGGATGAAGATGACTAAGGAGCTGGCAGACGGGCAACTAGCCCTCTCCAGGTGGTGGGGGCTGCTGGATGCCTAAGCGTTGCTTTACCTGTCTGATCACCTTCTGGTGGGAGCGGTTTTCTAGCCTCTCTAGGCCGATGGCGCCAGCCAGGATCCCTAACTGCAGGGCCAAGCTGGGCAAGGTGGTCTCTAGATCCCGCCCTGCCAAGGCCTGAAAGAAAAACACCAACGCACCAACTGTGGCCGAGAATCCCACCGCCAGGTAGATAAAGCGGCGCAAGCTGCGGTAGGGAGCGGCCACTTCGGCAAGCAACCTTGCCCGCTCCAGGGTGGGATCCCGACTGGGTGACAGAGGTGCGCTGGCTTTGGGTGAAGGCTTGGAATGCAGTCCTGTCATTCTATACCTCCTCAGGCAACAGCAAGGGATCCCGCCCAGAAATTGCCGCCAGGCTTTCCTCAGCGGCTCGACAGGCGGCCAGAATGTCCTGCTCTTCTCCGCCCAAGTACACGCGGCCAAAGCTGCCAAAGGGCATTACCTCGAGGATGTTGATCCGGGCCGATTTTTCTGCCTCGTTGGCGGCCAGGGGGGCATAGCCTGCCGGCTGCACCTCCAGGATGTAGAGGGTTTGGCCCGCTAGGAGCATTTGGCCGCGGCGGAAACGGTTGATCAGCTGAGTCTGGTGGGGATCGATGTTGCGGATAATTTGGCTGGAGATGATGCGCGGCCTTAGGCGCTCCTTTTCGCTTACCCCCAAAGCCGCTAGGATGGCTTGCCCAGCCGTGCGGGTATCCCCCTGGTTACTGGAGTGAACCTCCAAAAGGCCGTAGAGGCGCTCCACCACCTGCAACCCTGGCCTTACCGAGGTGGCTTTGAGGGCAATGTCCATGACGCGGTTGATCTCGATGCCGGGGGAGATTTCGACCCAGAGGGAAGTGTCCCCTGGCAGGGGCAAGAAGCCCTGGGCCACCGTGCCCAAGTAGGCGGCGTACTGGGGCTGGAGCCGATCCAAGAACACGTAGCTGCGTAGATCAATCCCCAAAGGAGTTCCCCCCTAGTCGCTTGGGCTCTGTAGGATGACAACCTGGGAGTGGATCCCTATCTTCAGTCTCGCCTGGTCCGGCCAGCTTTGGAGAAGGGGGTCAGCGGGACTACAGGTCGCCCTAGGTCACTCCTTTCACCGGGCTCAGGGCTTCCAGAATGAGAGCCGCATCCACTTCCTCCAGAAAGCGCTGGGCCGCCGATTGGCTGTTTCCGACTGATGGTAGCTGCGAGGCGATGGCCTCTGTCAAATCCGCCACAGCTAGAGACGCAGATGGCGACGCCTTTCCCCCAGCGGCTGGAGCTGCGGAAACTCCTCCAGGATAGGAGCGGCGGCCTGGACATGGGAAGCCTCGACCAGAGCTGGCAGGTGGCTAGCGGCCCAGTCGGCATGGATTAGCAGCCCAAGGGTAGAGATCCCTTCTGGGCCATAGCGAGCCAAAGGATCCAGCAAAGCCGACTTCGCCAAAGGTCAGGGAGCTGTGTAGCCCAGGTGGGTAGCTAGGATCGGCACTTTGCTAGCCTGCAACAGGAACTCCACCCAGCCGGGGCGGCCACGTAGCGGGTTTGCCGCAGCAGCAACAGCAGCAAGTCCTCTTGAGGATTGGCTGCGGGGTCTCGAGCGGGCAAGACCTGGATGGAACACTCCCTTCCCTCTTGCCTAGCCGACCGGCGACAGACCTGAGAAATGGCTAGATCCACAAGGGCTGAAACTGAGGATCCCGTAGGCGCAGGGGCTGGCCACGATCCCAAGCCTCTCAAGGCCGCCGCAGCAGCAGGATTGCCGTCACCATCAACAGCGTTAACAACAGGCAAAGAATCAGGAACCCACTGAGCAACTGGGTTTGGCTGGGGAAGAGCACCGCGCCGAAAAACCCCACGGCCAAAATAACCCCCAAGCTGAGGGTAAGGCCCAAGAGCATGGATCCCTGGAGGGTATTTTCCCGCCGCAGCACCCATTGCTGGCCGTTCCAGAACCAGATCTTGCGGTAGGGATAGGAAACAGCCAACTGCTCAATGTGCAGGCGGTCGGGGGTAATGGCGAAGATATGCTGGCAACGGCTGCACCCGAAGGCCTCAGTTAGGGTGATCAGGCGCAGCTGGCCTTGCTGGTAACACGGGCAGGGGTAGATCTTGGTGGGCTCGATGGGCTGAGCCACCCGCAGGGACGATTTCCGCCGAGGACACTTGCGGAGAGAAGAAAACGCCACAGCTCTCAGTTGGTGAGAAGTCGGGATCCCTCACATCTTAATCCCTAGCCAGGTTGATTCAAGCTACCCAGAGATGGTGGGCATAGCGCCAAGTGAGGATTTGGTTGAGGGCGAAAAAGATGAAAGCCAAAAGCACATACCCCAGCTTTAGGGTATTGCCAAGATAGGGCCGGATCCGTTCGGGGATGAAGCTAAAATCGGTGTACTTAGCCCAATGCACCAACGCCAATACCTGCACGATGTGAACCGGTAGGCAGTAGCGAATCATGCTTCGCTGGCCCAGGGGACTCATGCCGGCTACAGCAATGTAGAACATGGCCCAGGCGGCTAGGTGAAACCCCAGTCGCTCTTGCCAGCACCGGCTCTTGCCCACCAGGACACTCAACCCATCCAGCAAGCCTGTAACAACTAGGGATCCCAGCGTAACAGACACAAACAGTTGGCTAAGAGCATCAGACCACAGCCCAGCATCCTTCACAGGTGCAGAAGGAGAGAGCAAGACTTGCCATCGCTCAGGGGAAAGGACATAGGTAGAAGCCTGGAAAAGGGCTTGGTAATTGGCCTGCACGCCGGTAAAGTAGCGCTGCATTTCGATGTAGAGATCCCAACGGCCAAAGCGGAGCTGACAGTAGAGGAAAAAACTCAGCCCGCCCAACAAGGCCAAAACAGCGGCGCCGGCTGTCCAAAACCAACGGCGGGATCCCTCCCCCAGGCGCAGCAGAGGAAGCAACGCCACCGGCAGGCCCACAATGCGAGTGGCACTCATCGCCAAGCCGTGGGCCCCAGCCAAAAGTGCCGCCCGGAGAGAGTTCAAGTCCATTGACCAGTAGAAAAAACCTAGCAGGCTGGCTACGAACAGAGACTCGCTGTAACCTACTACCAAGTAGAAGCTACTAGGATAAACCAAGATTATTAGACTTGCCAAAACCTGCCAAAGAGTGGGGATCTGCCAGCGGCGGTAAAACAGGAAAAGGTAAATCCACATCAGCCAGCAAAAGAGCTGGGCAGTAAGATAAAGCCCCAGCTCCGGCTCAACTCCTAACAGGCGGCTCGTGATGGCCACCGCCAGAGGATAGCCCGGAAAGAAAGCCACATTGCTCTGCTCGTAGGCGATCTTGTCAAAGCCCACAAACTGATAGCCCCGCCGCACAATGCTCAGGTACCAGTAGCTATCGCGCTGGGTTAAACCCTTGAAGATAGAAGCATAGTCATCCCCCTTGCTCCAGAGGGAGATCAAGAAGATCTCCAGCCCTGTCAAGGCTAAGCTTGGCAGCAAAACCTGGATAGAGAAAGGGGCAAGACGCTGCCAGCTTTGCCGCAAAAGAGGGCCAAGCGAGAAGCTCATCGTCGGACCTTCGCGGGTGCGGGTGGCACTTTGATCTCTTCTTGGTAATCGCTGTCGGAGTTCACCTGCCAGAGATCGTGGCTGCCGGGGCGGAGAACGTTTTCGGCCGCCAATAGGCCCATCAGCAGGCTGTGATCCTGGTTGTTGTACTTAAACGAGCCATAGCGGCCCACCAGTTGCAAGTTTTCAAACTGGCCGAGGTACCTTCGCAAGATGGCCAAGTCTTCTTTGTAGCTGCCGGTGTAGATAGGATAGGTGCGGGGTAGGCGCACCACAAAGCCGCCAGAGATCTTCTGGCCTTGCAGCAGGCCAATTTGGCGTAGCTCCCTCTCGGCCAAAGCCAGCAATTGCTCCTCGGGAGCTTGCCACAAGGGATCCCCAAAGTTGCACCAATACTCACAGCACAAGGGGGTTTGTTCTCGGTTGGGGAGCATAGCCGGCGACCAATTGGCGAAGTTGGTTACCCGACCGACCTGCACTGTTGGGTCGTTGATATACAGCCAGTTATCGGGGAAAAGCTGGGATCCCTCCACAATCAGATAAACCAAAACGGTGTTGCGAAACTTGAGGTTGCGGGCTGCCTGCAGTACCTCTGGAGGAGGCAACTCCTGTAGGCTCTGCACCAAAACTGTCAGAGGGATCGAGGAGATGACGTGGGAGGGGGAGACCCATGTTTCACTTCCATCCTGAAGATTGCGCAATTGCAGCTTGACAATCCGGGATCCCTCATGCCTAAGGGCAATGACCTCTGTATTTAGCCAAACTTTTTGACCTTCGGCCAGCAAAAACTCCTGCATTTTTTCGTAGAGCTGGCCGGATCCCAGCCGAGGAAACTGAAACTGATCGATTAGAGATTTCACCAAACCTCGATTCCACCCCAGTGCTTTTCGTATGGCCTCTCCAAGACTGAGACCTTTGATGCGCTGGGCAGCCCAATCAGCACTGATCTCGGTGCAAGGGATCCCCCAAAGCTTTTCTGTATAGCCTTCAAAGAAAATCTGAAAGAGTCGAGCGCCAAATTTGCCCTTGACCCAATCGGCAAAGTTGCGGGGAGCTGGCCGCGGAATGAGTTGTGCCCAAAGATAGGAAAGGACAATGGGCAGGCTTTCCCACCACCCCACTTTGCGCAGGACTTCCCAAGCTTGAATGGGGTACTGAAAATATTGCTTGCGGTAGTAGATGCGGGTAAGCCGCCGGACAGTTACTTGTTCGGATCCCAAAACCTGGTTCCACAACTCCAGCACCGCTGGGATCTTGGTAAAAAACCGGTGCGGGCCATAGTCGAGAATGAACCCCTGGTAGCGAATGCTTTTGGCCAAGCCCCCGACTCCCTCTTCTCGTTCCACTACCACCACGGGGAAGCCCAGCTGGGTCAAGCGGTAGGCAGCCGCCATGCCCGCCGGCCCTGCCCCCAGGATATAGATGGGATCCCGCATCTGGCCTTGCGCTCGCCTTCAAGCCTTGCCGACATTGTAGTACCTGCGAAACCCTGGGAAAATGGGCAGAGGAGGCTGCGGCTGGAGGCTGGCCTGTGCTGTTGACCAAGGGCTTTGAGGTAGAAATGTACACCGGCACCGCCGCCGGGGAAGTGGTGGGGCTGTCGGATCGCATCTGCCGGGCCTTGCCGGGGTTCATGCGAGAACCGGATCGGCGCAACGTGGAGTACATCACCCCGCCCCTTCGCCGCTACGAAGATCTGCTCTGTGCCCTTCTTCGGCCCCGCCTGCAACTGCGGCAGTTTTTGCGCCGCCTGGGCCCTTACACCCTCTTGCCGGGGAGCACCCTGGCTTTGGGCGGCAGTGACCACTTTGAGCGCTCGGATCCGGGCAACCCCTACCACGACTACATCGAGCGCACCTATGGCACGCGGGTGGTAACTGCCAGCATCCACATCAATGTTGGCCTGCCGGATAGCGAGGCCATTTTCCTCGCCTGTCGTCTGCTGCGGGCGGAAGCCCCTCTTTACTTGGCCCTGAGCGCTTCTTCCCCTTTCCTAGACGGCCAAGTAACGGGCTATCATTCCAGCCGTTGGCAGGTGTTTCCCAAAACGCCAGCTCAGGTGCCCTTCTTCCGGGATCACGCCCATTACATCGCCTGGATGCAGGAGCAACTGGCCCTGGGCACAATGCAGAATGTGCGCCACCTCTGGGCTTCTGTGCGGCCTAATGGTCCAGAGCGGCCCTACCATCTCAACCGGGTGGAGCTGCGCATCTGCGACCTGGTGGCGGATCCAGTGATGGTCCTGGCCATTGCTGCCTTGGTGGAGGCCCGCCTCTGGCAATTGCTATCCCAGCCGGAGGTTCTGGATCCTTTGCAGGGGCCCTTTACCCCAGCGGAGCTGGAGAGCCTTTGCGAGGCTAACGAGCAAGCTGCCGCCCGCGAGTCCCTGCAAGCTCGGCTGATCGATTGGCGCACCGGCCGCGAACGCTCAGCCCAGGAGTGGATTGAAGAGCTGCTGACCGAAGCCTGGCGCATTGGCCAACCCCAGGGCCTGGGCTGCTTCTTGGCTCCCCTGCAAACTCTGCTCCAACGGGGCAACGAGGCCCAGCGCTGGCTGCAGCAGGTCAGCCAGGGATCCACCCCTGCCCAGGTGTACCAACAGGCCATCCAAGAGCTAGAGGACCAGGATCGAGAAAGACAAAAAACCCTCTGCCAGCTTGTTGGTTAGGTTCTTGCCAACGGCAGCCGTCCCTCGTTTCAGTTTTCTTGGGCGGCATTTCATCCAAAGGTTGTGCCATTCCATCCCCAGAGGTAGCCCTTGGCCTCAGTGAACTCGATGAAAATCCTCTTCTTCGGGATCCCCAAAGCTGCCTCGATGGCGTTGCAAAAAAACTCACTCATGGCCCGGGTTTGCTCGGCGGAAAATTGACCCACGCTTTTGATTTCCACGTAGCAGCAGGGATCCGCACTGCCGCCAAAGGTCATTGGGATCCCTCCTTCAAAGGCGGTCATCACGTAGGCTTCCGGCTTGCTCACCTGTTTGGCCAGAGCGGCAGAGAGCGACTTGAGCAGCTCCTCCACAGCGGCAGGTTCAGGCTGCAGCGGCGTTTGCAACTTGATTAAGGGCATAGGTGCTTCTTTTGGCCGACGAGTAGATCTTGCCATTGCCGGCTCGTTTTTTCCGGGATCCACCTGTGGTAGGTTAGCTGCAGAGTTCCGCCAATCCCCATGGAGCAGAGGAAGCCGGTCAGTTCTGAGCCTCAAGCCGGGGCAGGTCCCCGGGAGGTGCGAACCGAGGCTGCTCCTGCCCCTGTAGGTCCTTACAGCCAGGGCGTTGTCGCTTCCGGGCCTTTCCTGTTTACTGCTGGCCAGTTGGGCTTGGATCCCAAAACCGGCAGGTTGGTGGGAGAAGATGTTGCCTCGCAAACTCGACAGGCGCTGCTAAACCTAAAGGCGGTGCTGGAAGCGGGGGGAACGTGCCTAGCCAATGTGGTAAAAACCACGGTCTTTTTGGCGGATATGAAAGACTTTGCCGCCATGAACGAGGTTTATCGAGAGTTCTTCGCCACCGAGCCCGCACCAGCCCGCTCCTGTATCCAGGTGGCCTGTCTGCCCCTCAATGCTTTGGTGGAAATCGAGGCGGTAGCCTGCTACCGAGATTGAAGCGTTCAGTTGCGGCTGGGGCGACAGTTTTCGTCGGCTGCAGATCCCGGCAAGTCAGGCACTGGATCGTAGCCCCCTGGGTGCCAAGGATGGCAGCGGCAGAGACGGCGGATCCCTAGCCAACCCCCTCGGATGGCCCCATAGCGCCGCACCGCTTCCAGCATGTATTGGGAGCAAGTGGGGTAGTAGCGGCAGGCAGGCGGTAGCAGAGGGGAAATGGCCACCTGGTAGCCTCGGATCAGGGCGATGAGGCTGCGGGTCAAGAGATCCGATTGTTCCCGCATGGGCAAACCCTTACCTAACGGCGGCGTCAAACCTTAGCTTACAGGCTACCTAGGTTCTACAAAGCCACTAAGGAAGCCGATGCCGACCGCTGGAGCTCCGACAACAGCAGAGCTGGGTATTCTTTGTAAGGCCAGGCAAAAGCGTGGCGAAAAGCCGCCTCCTGACACCGCTTAAGCTGATCGAAATCGATGATGTCGTGGGTCAGTAGGTTCTCGTACTCAAACGGCAGACGCACATTGTGCAAGCCGGCGTTGTCGGTGCAGATGGCGATATCCACCCCCGCCTCAAAGCAGCGGTCAAAGACCAGTTTAAGGGGCTCCAAGCTG
The DNA here is from genome assembly GCF_047461755.1 of Synechococcus sp. R65.1. NCBI lineage: Bacteria > Bacillati > Cyanobacteriota > Cyanophyceae > Synechococcales > Synechococcaceae > Synechococcus > Synechococcus sp. R65.1. Next base: position 28,345 of record NZ_JANSHU010000001.1, read on the forward strand.
GGCAGCGTACCTGTCTTCAGGTAAGTGGTAGGACAGACCTCCAGGCATTGGCCCCGCCGCGCCAGCTCTGGCAGCAGCTCTGGGTAGTGGAGAGGGATCTGAATGCCATGACCAATCCGCAAGACATAGGGCAACAGCTCTGGATAACAGCCATCCAGCGTCTCATAGAGGTGGGCAGTAGTTTTGAGGCCACGGGCCAGGGCATACTTGAAGAGCTCAATCCACTCGTCCATCCGCTCGCCGTAGGCCTTATCTCCTCCGGCCAGGTCGATGCCACTGACATACTCCGACTCAGCAGCCGCCTCGACCATGGCGCGGTTGATGTGGCTGGGCAGGCGGGAGTGCAAACACACGATCTGGGTGGTGATGATGGGATATTCTCGCTGCTGGCAGGCCTGCCCCACTATCTCAATGACTTGCCGCATCTGCTTGAGGCGATCGGCCTCGTCCAGCTTAGGATCCGTGCGTAGGTAGGGGGTGTAGCGAATTTCCAGATAGGCCAGGTCTTCAAAGACATAGGCCCCCCGGATCAGGCGATAGACGAAATAGGGTAAGCTCTCTAGAGTCTGCACCTGCTCCACCAGGGTGTGCAGCTCTAGGTACTCTTCCAGGGTGTTGCGGGGGCGGGTGTAGAACTCCTCAAACTCGGCGTAGTCGGGAAAGCGTTCTGCTAGGGGAGATCCGTGGCGATGCAGGTAGCGCCACAAAATCCTAGGAACAACCGAACCGCCTAGGTGGCGGTGCAACTCCGCATGCAGTGCCATACCTTAAAGCTTCGCCTGGAGCCACCCCTGGAGCAGACTTGGCTTGGTTGTTAAGTACTGTTTCTGCCTATTGTTATCCAGCAGCAGTGGCCTTGTCCAGGCCCAATTGTGCAGGGTTGGCTAACCAGGGATCAGGCAGTGAGGCTTGGGAGGGGCACCGGTTGGAGCATCCCCGGCGACGAAGAGCGAAGGAGCCTTGAGTAAGATAGTCCTGGAGGTTTACTGAGCCGAGATACTGATGAAGGGCTGTTGGCTGTAGCCGACAGCAATCTTCCTGGAAGGGTGTGGCACGAACTTAGCGTAACGAGGTTATCTTCATGGCGCTGCCCAGCTTGCACGAGTTTCCCTGGCTGACCACGGTCATTGTCTATCCGGTGGTGGCCGCCCTCTTCATTCCGGTGATCCCGGCGCCGGCGGGGGATCCCACCACCCGGGCCTATGCCCAAAAGTTGGCGGAGCGGATCCGCTGGTTTGCCCTGTTTGTTGCGGTTACTGACCTGCTCATCCTGCTGGCTGGATTCTATGTGGGCTACGACCCCAGTCAGACGGGCTTACAACTGCTGGAGCGCTACACCTGGGTGCCCCAGGTGGGCTTGAGTTGGTCAGTTGGGGCTGATGGCCTTTCCATGCCGCTGATCCTGCTCACGGCCTTTGTAACCACCCTCGCCATCTTGGCCGCTTGGCCGGTTACCCTTAAGCCGCGCTTGTTTTACTTTCTCATGTTGGCTATGTACGGCGGCCAGATTGGGGTGTTCGCCGTGCAGGACATGCTGCTGTTTTTCCTGATGTGGGAGCTGGAGCTGATCCCGGTGTATTTGCTCCTCTCCATCTGGGGGGGACCTAACCGCCTCTATGCGGCTACCAAGTTCATTCTCTACACCGCCCTCAGCTCCTTGTTTATCCTGGTGGCGGGCTTGGCTATGGCCTTCTACGGGGATCCCGTCAGCTTTGACATGACGGATTTGGCTAGCAAAAGCTATCCACTGAACTTCCAGTTGCTGCTCTACGGAGCTTTCCTCATTGCCTATGGGGTGAAGTTGCCCATTTTCCCCTTGCACACCTGGCTGCCCGATGCCCACGGCGAAGCCACGGCACCCGTTCACATGTTGCTGGCCGGGATCCTGCTCAAGATGGGGGGCTATGCCCTGATGCGCATGAACGCGGGCATGCTGCCGGATGCCCACCTTTACTTTGCACCCGTCTTGATCGTGCTGGGGGTGGTGAACATCATCTTTGCTGCCCTCACTTCCTTTGCCCAGCGCAACTTGAAGCGGAAGATCGCTTACTCCTCCATCAGCCACATGGGCTTCGTCCTCATCGGCATCGGATCCCTAACGGAGATCGGCATGAGTGGCGCCATGCTGCAGATGATCTCCCACGGGCTCATTGGGGCCAGCCTCTTCTTCTTGGTGGGGGCCACCTACGACCGAACTCATACCCTGGAGCTGGAAGAAATGGGCGGCGTCGGCCTAAAGATGCCCAAGATTTTCTCGATGTTCACCGCCTGCTCGTTGGCCTCTCTGGCGCTGCCCGGCATGAGCGGCTTTGTGGCTGAGCTGATGGTCTTTGTCGGCATGGCTACCAGCGATGCCTACTCCCTTCCCTTCCGGCTGGTGGTGGTTTTCCTAGCCGCCGTTGGAGTGATCCTGACCCCCATCTACCTGCTGTCGATGCTGCGCCAGATCTTCTTTGGCCCGGAAAACCAAGAGCTCACCGAACACGAAGAATTGGTGGATGCCGAGCCGCGAGAGGTGTTCATCATCGCCTGTCTGCTCATCCCTGTCATCGGCATTGGGCTTTACCCCAAGCTGGTAACTAGCCTCTACGACCAGTCCACGAATGCCTTGGTGGCCCTGCTGCGGCAGGAACTGCCCCAGGCCAGTGGGACAGTTGCCCAAGCTCCTGCTCTCTCCAACAGCCGTTGAAGGAGGTAGCTGCCTTTTGCCGGCTTAAACCCGCAGCCAGCCAAACAATGTCTCGATGCTCAGTTGGATCCCTTGGGCAAAGGCGGGAACGGGGATAACCTCTTGGGGATCCTCATGCACTGTCGGCTGTTGCCCGGCAGGGTAGACAAAAACAACCCTTTCTTCGGGAGCTACGATCCACCCCATTTGGCAGCCGTGGGCCAAGCCGATCAAGATTTTTTTGACCAGCTTCACTTGGTTTTGATCGGGAGAGAGAATCTCGATCACCCAATCTGGGCAGAAAGGTATGAGGTTTTGAATAGTGCCGTCTTCATCCACAGGAATCCGCTCCCAGACGATCACAGAAATGTCGGGCACAATTGCATATCCGGCGAAGGTGCAGCGTAGCTCTGGAAAGGCCATCCCTAGTTGAGGAGGCTCCAACAGCTCGTTGATGAAGCTGCCCAGTTTTAGTTGGAGACGGCTATGTTTTGCTTGTGGCATCGGTTTTTGGGTAATTTCTCCTTCCATGAACTCGCTAGGAGGCTCAGTTTCCGGCTGCTGTAGAAACTCCTCCAGAGTTAAAGACTTGGCAGGTAGACTGACCATGCTTTTTTCCTCGCAAGTTGCCTTTGGAATCTGACAGTCAGAGCTACAGATCTAAGTCTGGGTAGTGCTGCTGCTGGCGGTCATAGGGGCTTTTGCCAGCAAACAGCCCCATCAAGGGCCCCAAGATGAGGCCAAACACAAAACCTCCGGCATGGGCCCAGTAGGCGATCCCTCCCCCCTCCATGCCAATATTGATAGGAGTCTGCAGGCTAGCAATGCCATAAAATGCCTGTTGCACAAACCAAAAGCCCAAAAACACCCAGGCAGGAACATAGACGGTTGTGGTAAAAAGGCCCAGGGGCACCAAAGTCAGGATCTCAGCCTGGGGAAACCGCAGGATGTAGGCTCCCAACACCCCCGCAATAGCCCCACTTGCCCCCAGCGAAGGGATGGCGGACTCCATATCGAAAAACCATTGGGTTAGGGCGGCCAAGGCTCCACAAGTTAGGTAAAAAATGAGGTAGCGCACATGGCCCAGGCGATCCTCGACGTTGTTGCCGAAGACCCACAAAAAGAGCATGTTGCCGCCGAGATGCAAAAAGCCCCCATGCAAAAATTGTGAGGTGAATAGAGTTACCCATTCGGGGCGCAGCGAAGAGGTGATCTCGCCTCGGAAGCTGGCCGTTAGTTCCGCTGGCACCACTGCCCACTCTCGGAAAAAGGCCACCAGTTCTTGCGGGGATAGGGTAAGCTCATACACAAAAACCAGGATGTTGATGAGGACCAGGGCATAGGTAACATAGGCCGGGCGGGTAGTGGGGTTGCGATCTTGGAGGGGTACCACGGTTAGAATCCGGTTGACATCACCCTCTAGCCTAGCTCGATAGGTCTTTCCCGACCCAGCTTGAGGCTACACTAGGGTAGCTTGCTGGTAGGATCCCTAGACTGCAGGGGTGTGCTCGCTGTCCCTCACAGCTGACAGTGGATTTGAGGAGAGGATTGATGTCTGAGGTTGAGAGCCGAACTGCCCCGCTTAAGTTTTTGGTGGTCGAGGATCATCCCGAGGTCGCCCAAAACAATTGCGAGTGGCTACAGCGGATTGCAGCCGATGCCCAGTGCATTGCTGTTTCCAATCCGATGGACGCCATCCGGCGGTTGCAGCGGGAGCAGCCAGACCTGGTGGTGGCCGACTTGCTCTACGGTCAAACCACTGGCGAGCAGTCTGCCGAGCCGGGCCTAGAGTTGTTGCGCCATATTTTTGAGAACTACCCCACCCTGAACGTGATGGTTTATTCCAGCGAGCCCCTGCTGCTAACTCCCCTGGTGGGCCTAATCAGCAAGCACCAGGGCGGATTTGCCGCCGTCAACAAAATGGAGCGGCGCAGCGTCTTCCTGGAAGGGGCCAAAAGTGCTCTCAACGGGGAATTGCGCATGCCGCGAGAGTTGCGCGGCCTAACGAAGTTGACGGAGCGGGAAATTGAAGTCTTAAACTTACTCTGCAAGGAGGCCCTTACTGACCAGGCCATTGCTGACCGCATCCACACGAGCAAAAAGACCGTACAAAACTGTATTCAAAGACTCAAAGAAAAGCTTGATATCTTTGGGTCGGAAGATGAGATCAATGCTCGCGTTGCCATGTGCATGGCAGCAGTCCAGAGAAAGCTCATCCAGTGGTAGTTGTTTAGCCTCGAGTGAGGGTAGACAAAGAAGGCAGAATGTCTTCTCGAAAGGGAACCTCGTTCTGATTGACTCTCTCCAGCTCGGCCAACACGAGGGGATTGACGCGGTTTAAATAGGGCACCAAAACCTGCCCTAGCCGTGGACGATAGAAGCGGTGGTAGCTATACACTGGCGTGGCTGGGAATCCCCGTCGGATCTTATGGGATCCCCCGGCTCCGGGATCGAAGTTGCGGATTCCCTCCCGGATGGCTAGGGCAATGGGCTCGTAGTAGCACACGTTAAAGTGCAAGAACTTCACCTCTTCCCGGCAGCCCCAGTAGCGCCCAAAGAGGCGATCCCCTTTGCGGACACAAAAAGACATTCCTATCACTTCTGAATCTCGCTCTCCGGCTACTAGCACCAGTCGCTGCCGGTAGTTGGGATAGAGGGATTCAAAAAAGCGGCGGTTAAGGTATTTGCTCCAGTTCCAAAACTGAGCGCAGGTGTTGCTGTAGAAGTCGTACATGAGAGAAAGTAGACGCGGCGTGATTTCCTCACCGGTGTAGACCTTGAGTTCTATGCCGCTTTTTTCCATGGCGGCCCGCTCTCGCTTGATATTGCGCCGCTGGTTGGCGTTGAACTGGCTCAAAAAGTCTTCGTAAGAGCGGTAGCCAGGATTGTGCCACTGGTAGTTGTGGGTAATTCGGGGGGTGAATCCGTCGGCTTCTAGCTGGGATCGCCACTCCAAATCCACATAGAGCAGGCTGAACACGGAAATATCGTTCTCTTGGCAGAAGCGATCGATGGCGGCCAACATCAAGGGCCACACCTCTGCCTCTGAGTAGTCGGGGTGGACAAGAGGGCGATAGCCGGTGGCCGGCGTAAAGGGAGCCATGCCAATCAGCTTAGGGTAGTAGCGTTCCCCCAGTCGGGCGGCCACAGCAGCCCACTCCTGGTCGAAGACAAATTCTCCCTGGCTGTGGCTTTTCAAATACAAGGGAGCCGCCGCAATCAGCTGCCCCCCCGCCTCCACAAGCAGGTGACAAGGCAGCCAACCCGTGTTGCGGCCGGCACAGCCGGAAGCCTCTAAGCTGTATAGCCACTCGTATTCCAAAAAGGGAGAGGTGCGCTCCGCTTGCAGAGCGTGCCAACTAGAGGCAGGGATCTGGCGGATATCGTGACACCAGCGCACTTGCAAGCCCGTTGACATTGACCTGCTCTGCTTTTTGGGCAACTTCAAGAACTCTTGGAAAAGAGATCCTTGAGGGCAGTGCGGGCAGCCAAGTGCTTGCAGGCGGACTCGAGGATCTCGGCTTCCCGCCGCAGCCGAGCTTCAGTGCTGACCATTTCCAATAGCGCCTGCTGATCGCGAGGGGCTCCATGGAAGTGGCTAGCAACCCAGTAGGATAGCTCTACAGGGTCGGTGGGCAACGAGTCTGGCAGTGCCGCCTCCCGTTCCATCAGCTTGCTGGAGAGGCGCACCACCTCTTGGAGCAGAGTAGAAACCTGAGCGACCAAGTCTTGAAGATCGCCCTGGGGGGGCTCGTCCTCAATCCACTCCACCAGCCCAATCCGGAAAGGCTTTTCCCGCACGTAGTCCAGCACGCGGAAGCGCTGCCGTCCCACGGTCATAATATCCATGCGGTCGTCCGGCAGCCTTTGCACCTGCACCACCTCTGCACAGCAGCCCACTTGGACAGGGGATCCCTTTTGGGGATCGAACATCAGCACCCCAAAGCGCCGATCCGTCTCCAGGATGGTGTTGAGCATCATGCGATAGCGGTACTCAAAAATGTGCAGCGGCAGGGGACGGCCTGGAAACAACACCACCTCTGGCAAGGGAAATAGGGGCAGCTCGCAAACATCCACAGAAGAGGAAGGCATAAGGCTTTTGTATTTTGCGCTCCTGAGTCTAGTTTAGCGATCCCGAAAAAGCCCTAGGCAAAGCGGTGGTGCCAGAGGGTGATGGCAAGGGCTAGGGCATCGGCAGCGTCGTCGGGACGGGGTAAGCAGGGCAGGTTGAGCTCGCGGGCCACGGCAGCCTGTACGGCCTGTTTGTCGGCGCGGCCATAGCCTGTTAGGCTTTGCTTCACCTGGGCGGGGGTAAACTCCACCGGCACTAGCTGATGCTGGGCCAAGACGAGCAAAATCACCCCCCGCGCCTGGGCAATGGGGATGGTGTTGCTCATCTTGTAGAAAAAGAGCTTTTCCAGGGCCACCTGCTGAGGCTGCAGCTGCCGCAGGAGCTCCCTCAAATCCTCGTAGAGAATCTGCAGCCGTTCGTGGATGGGCTGCTCCCCGGGCGTGCTGATGATGCCGTAGTCCAGAGACTGGAGACCATCGGATCTGGCCAGAATGCAGCCAAAGCCCACCGTCCCCAAGCCGGGGTCGAGGCCGAGGATGCGCTGCTCGGGAAGGTTGTCAGGCCAGGGAGTCTTTTGCGGGGGAAGAGGTTGCGGCGGCATGGTTGCTGCGCAAGTAGATTAGCCCCGAAATCAGGGTAAGGGCCACCGCCACCCAAAAACAGGGGATCCCACCCGGCCAATTGAGGATTAGCAGGGCGATGGCTAGGATTTGAATCACCGTCTTGGCTTTGCCCCAGAAATTGGCGCTGTGAACCTGACTTTGGTTGGCCCGCCAGCCAGCGATGGCTAGCTCTCGCCCCACCAACAGGAAAGCCCCCCAGGCCGGGATCCGCCCCAGCTCCACCAGGCCCAGCAGCGGCGCCAGCACCAGCAGCTTATCCACCAAGGGATCCAAGACCTTGCCGAGGTCGGTGACCAGCCCATAGCGGCGGGCCAGGTGGCCATCCAGCCAATCGGTTGCCGCTGCCCCTAGAAACGCCCAGAGGGCCAGTCTTTCCCCCTCTGGGGATCTCAGGCTCAGTCCCCCCAGGATGAAGGGGATCCCTACTAGGCGCAGCAGGGTAAAAGCCGTGGGCAGGTTTAGCCACGCCGGTTTGCCAAGGGGAGCTGGGGGGGTCTGGCTCATTGTTTTCCTCTTTAGCTAGCGATAGCGGCCCAAGCGCTCAGTGAGCAGGCGGTAGAACCCTTCTGCATCCACCCCAAAGGCCACCTGCACGTTGGCCGGGCGGCCGCTGAGGCCCCAGCGATCCACCACCGTCCGGCCCAGGTTGAGCGGGCTGACGGTATCCACCTCTACATAGCAGGGTTTGAGCTCAAACAACTGCGGCTGCAGGAGGTAAGCAATGACACAGGGATCGTGCAAGGGCCCTCCCGGTAGGCCGTAGCGCCGGACATCAAACTTGCCGTAGAAGGTAAGCATGTCGGCCACCGTTTGCCCAACGCGAGTGCCCAGAGCGCGGATGCGCTCGATCCGCTCTGGGGTGCTGAGGACTTGTCCGGTAACATTTAGGCCGAGCATGACGACTTCGGGGATCCCGGCACTGAGGACAATCTGGGCGGCGTGGGGATCAGTGAGGATGTTGAACTCGGCAGCCGGCGTGACATTGCCCTCAAAAGCGGATCCTCCCATAAACACCAGCCGCCCGATGCGCTCCACAATCTGGGGCTGCTGCACTAGGGCCACCGCCAGGTTGGTCATCGGGCCCAACAACGCCAAGGTTACGGGCTGCTGCGCCCCCCTAAGGGTCTCCATGAGAAACTGCACCGCGTGCTGGGATCCCAGCGGCATCTGCGGCTCCGGCAAATTGGCCCCGTCGATCCCGCTTTTGCCATGCACCTCCTCCGCGGTTTCCAAGGGGCGCAACAGCGGGCGGGGACAGCCGGCATAAACTCCCACCTGCGGGCGGCCGGCCAACTCGCAGATCTGCCGGGCGTTGCGGCTAGTCTTCTCCAAAGAGACGTTGCCGGCTACCGTGGTAATGCCCAGCACCTCTAGCTCAGGCGAGGCCAGCGCCAGCAGCAGGGCTACAGCGTCGTCTTGGCCAGGGTCACAGTCGATAATCAAAGGCAGCATGGGGCACCCCCCGTGTAGGCTTCTTGAGCGCGAGGCAGATTCCAGGCCGTTTAGGAAGATTTAAGATTAGAGACAGTTCTTATCGTTATATCCTGTTGGAGACCAGCGCCTATCCGCTGCACGTTTGCTTTTTGCTCGCCTGGGAGCCGGCTGGAGGAAAGCAGCTGGCGCTAGAGGTTTTGCTGCCGCCAGACCGTTTTGTAACTGAGGTTTTCCAGGATCCCCAGACTCTCCTGGAAGCCCTGCAACAGGAAGAAAGCCATCCAGACTGCCTGGTGCTCTTGGTAGCCTTGGAGCGGCTACCCACGCTGGAGGCGCTAGGCCAACAGCTCTGCAAGCAGGGGCTGCTGTTGCCAGCCGTGGTGGCTATGGTTGCAGAGGCGGCAGAGCTCCAACCAGAAAAAGCTGCCAGCCCCCCCGCTGAGCCTCCCCTTTCTCCAGAGGCCAGAGCTTTGCTGAAGCGAGAGCAATTTTTCTACCACAACGCTACCCTGGTTCGCCTTGTCTCGCCCCAAGAGCTGCTTTGCCCCCCGACCCCGACTTCCCCTTCCACCTTGGAGCTGCTTGTTAGTCGGGCCATTGCCTTCTTTCTCCAGGTTTCTCCCATCTGCAGCTTGCCCCCAGCCCTCCCCCACCCTGAGGATAGTTACCGGCAACAGCAGCGGCTGGCAGAAAAGCTGCGGGAGCGGCTGGGCTATGCCGGGGTGTACTACCATCGGGATCCAGCCCTGTTTTATCGCCACCTGCCCCCCGAGGAGCAACAGGCCCTCATGCGGCGGCTGCGCAATCTTTACCAGGCCATTGTCTTGGACTATTTCCAATCTCCTGAGACGGTCAATGCCCGCATTGACGAGCTGGTGGCGCTTGCCTTTTTTGCCGACATCAGTGCTGCCCAACTCTTGGAGCTGCACATGAACCTGATGGAGGATTTTGCCAAACAACTGAAGCTGGAGGGTCGCAGCGAAGAGATCCTGCTGGATTACCGCCTCACCCTCATCGACGTGATGGCTCACCTCAGTGAAATGTACCGCCGCTCCCTTCCCCAACCTGCTCTAAGGGATCCCTAGCCATGTCCAGTCGCAAAGCCTATGTCCTCAAGCTCTATGTGGCGGGCAATACGCCCAGTTCTCTGCGCGCCCTCAACACCTTGCAAGAGATCCTGGAAAAGGAGTTCGGCGGCGTCTACAGCCTGAAGGTAATCGATGTCTTGAAGAGCCCGCAACTGGCAGAGGAGGATAAGATCTTGGCGACACCAACCCTGACCAAAGTTTTGCCGCCGCCGGTACGGAAGATCATTGGCGACTTGTCCAACCGCGAGAAGGTGCTCATCGGCCTAGATCTACTCTGCAAAGAAGCGGACGAAGAGGATTAAGAGGAGAGAGTAGGATGAGCCAGCCATTGGAACCTTCTGGGCCGGAAAACCTGCAGGAGAATACTGCCGAGGAGCTCCTTAGCCGCCGCAACGGCAGCCCAGAGCTGCGCGGGATCCCCAAGAAGCAAACGGGCATCGAAGGTTTTGAAGACATCAGCCACGGCGGCCTGCCCCTGGGGCGCGCCACCCTGGTCAGCGGCACCTCGGGTACGGGCAAGACCCTGTTTGCCTTGCAATTTATCTACAACGGCATCGTCAAGTACCAAGAGCCGGGAATCTTCGTTACCTTTGAGGAAACCCCTGCCGACATTATCCGCAACGCCTCCAGCTTTGGCTGGGATCTGCAGGCCCTCATCGACAAAGGTCAGCTCTTTATCTTGGATGCTTCTCCAGACCCGGAGGGCTACGAGGTCAGCGGCAACTTCGATTTGTCTGGCCTCATCGAACGCATCCAGTACGCCATTCGCAAATACAAGGCCAAGCGGGTTGCCATCGACTCGGTGACCGCCATCTTTCAGCAGTACGACCCTGCCGGCGTGGTGCGGCGGGAGCTCTTCCGCTTGACGGCCCGCCTCAAGCAGGCCAACGTCACCACCGTCATGACCACGGAGCGCACGGACGAGTACGGCCCGATTGCTCGCTACGGGGTGGAGGAATTTGTCTCCGACAACGTGGTAATCCTGCGCAACATCCTGGAAGGAGAGAAACGGCGGCGCACCATCGAGATCTTGAAGCTGCGCGGCACCACCCACATGAAGGGCGAATATCCCTTTACCATCACCCACGAGGGGATCAGCATCTTCCCCTTGGGGGCGATGCAACTTACTCAGCGCTCCTCCAATGTGCGCATCTCTTCTGGAATTGAGAAGCTGGACGAAATGTGTGGCGGTGGCTTCTTCAAGGACTCAATTATCCTGGCCACCGGCGCCACGGGAACTGGCAAGACTTCGCTAGTGAGCAAGTTCCTCGAGCGGGGCTGCCTGAATGGGGAGCGCTGCCTTCTCTTTGCCTATGAAGAGTCGCGGGCGCAGCTTGCCCGCAATGCCTCTTCCTGGGGCATCGACCTAGAGGGGTTTGAACGGCAGGGCCTCCTCAAGATCATCTGCGCCTACCCCGAGTCTGCTGGTCTGGAAGACCATCTGCAGCGGATCAAAGCGGAGATGATGGCCTTCAAACCTTCCCGCATGGCCATTGACTCCCTCTCGGCGCTGGCGCGGGGCGTAAGCCAAGATGCTTTTCGGCAGTTTGTTATTGGTGTAACTAGCCTAGCCAAGCAGGAGGAGATCACTGGCTTTTTCACCAATACTACTGACCAATTCATGGGATCCCACTCCATCACTGAGTCCCACATCTCCACCATTACCGACACAATTATTCTGCTGCAGTACGTGGAGATTCGGGGCGAGATGGCGCGGGCCCTCAACGTCTTTAAGATGCGGGGATCTTGGCACGACAAGGGCATCCGCGAGTACGTCATCTCCAACTCGGGCATTGAAATTCGCGATTCCTTCCGCGGCTACGAGCGGATTATCAGCGGATCCCCGACCCGAATCAGTGTGGACGAGAGAAGTGAGCTTTCCCGAATTGTGCAAAACCTAGATTAGGTGAAAGGTTCACCAAACGCTGCTCATTCAACCGTAACCGACTTGGCCAAGTTACGCGGCTGATCCACGTCGGCTCCCCGGCGGAGGGCCATGGCATAGGCAAACAACTGCAAGGGGATGACGTTCAAAACCGCTGACAGCAGAGGAGTGGTGCTGGGCACCTCGATGACGTGGTCGGCTTTCTCCCGCACCTGGGTATCTTCCGGGTTAATTAGAGCAATGACCCGCCCGCCCCGCGCCCGCACCTGCTCGATGTTGGAGAGCATTTTTTCGTAGACAGGATCGCGGGTGGCAATGCACACCACTGGCATGCGCTCGTCGATGAGAGCAATGGGGCCGTGCTTCATCTCCCCTGCTGGGTAGCCCTCGGCATGGATGTAGCTCACTTCTTTCATCTTTAGCGCCCCCTCTAGAGCAATGGGGGCATTGACCCAGCGGCCCAGGTAGAGCATGTCGGTGACATGGTGGTACTGTTCCGCCAGGTGGTCGTAGAGGGCGGCGTCTTTCAGCAAGAGGCTGATCTTGGCTGGCAGCTCGATCAAAGCTTGCAGGTGGGGTTGGATCTGGGCTGGGCTGAGGATCCCTTTGGCCTGGGCCAGTTGCAGGGCCAGCAGGTACCCTGCCACCAACATGCCGGTAAAGACCTTGGTGGAAGCCACGGCGATCTCCGGCCCGGCGTGGATGTAGATAACCCCCGCATCCGCCAGGCGGGTGGCCTGGGATCCGATGGCGTTGACGATGGCTAGGGTGGGGATCCCTTGGCTACGGGCCTCGCTCATGGCTGCCAGCGTATCCACCGTCTCCCCGGATTGAGTAAGAGCCAAAAGCAGGCTGTGGGGGCGCAGCACCGGCTGGCGGTAGCGAAACTCGGAAGCGTAGTCCACCTGCACCGGGGTGCGGGCCAGGCTCTCAATGAAGTACTTGAGCACCAGGCAGGCGTGCCAGGCAGTGCCGCAGGCCACAGCGTGGATCTGCTCCACCTGGGCCAGTTGCGCTTCTGCCAGGGCCAGCCCCTCCAGGTTCACCCGGCCTGCTTCCAGATCCACCCGCCCCCGCAGCGTCTCGGTGATGGTGCGCGGCTGCTCGTGGATCTCTTTTTGCATGAAGTGCTTGTAGCCGCCCTTGGCCGCCGAGACCGGATCCCAGGCCACTGTAAGGGGGGTTTTGCGCAGCTCCTCGCCGGTAATGCGCTGATAGCGCACGCTGGAGTCGGTGAGGATGGCCATCTCTCCATCTTCCAGGAACACCACCCTGCGGGTGTGGCGGATGATGGCGGGCAGATCCGAGGCCACAAAATTTTCCCCTTCCCCCTCCCCAATCACCACAGCCCCGGCATTGCCCAGGCGGGCGGCAATCAGCCGATCCGGCGCCTCCCGATCCAAAGCCACCACGGCATTTCCCCCCCGCAGCCGTCCCATCACTTTGCCAAAGGCCACCTCAAAGGATCCCAGCTCCTCGACGTAGAGACCGAGCAGTTGGGCAATGACTTCGGTATCGGTTTGGGAGCGAAAGGTAACCCCTCGCCGCAGCAGCTCTTCCTTTAGCTCCAGGTAGTTCTCCACAATGCCGTTTTGAATAACCACGACGCGCCCCTGGACGTCGCAGTGGGGGTGGGCATTTTCTTCGCTAATGCCGCCGTGAGTGGCCCAGCGGGTATGCCCAATCCCCACCCTGGCTGTGGGCATGTTTGTAGTGAGTTTCACCACCAGGTTGTGCAGCTTGCCGGTGGCCCGCACGATCCTCAAGCCTTCTTCTGGATCCACGGTGGCAATGCCTGCGGAGTCATAGCCGCGATACTCCAAGGTGCGTAGGCCCTCCACCAGAATGGGGGCAGCCCACTGAAAGCCCACATAGCCGACAATGCCACACATTCCTCACACCTCAACCCTGGTCGACGGCGCGGCGTCCTATACCCGCAAAGCCTACCCCAGCTTCGGGATCCCTTCAATGGCTTTTGCCGCTGCTAGGGGAGCGGATCTCGGCAGGGATCTTGGCTTCCTCTTGGGGAACCGGCTGCTGCCCCATAGGGGCGAGGGTAAAAGAAACGGGCGCGACTTGGACGGCAGCGGGCTGAATCCCCTTGTCGGAAGGGGCGCTGGAAACCAAGTTGCTCAGCCCCAACACCAGCTCTCGCAGGGCGCGGCGAAACTGGGGATCCCCGGTAAGCTCGTCGATGTCAGCCGTGATCTTTTGCACGTTCTGAAAGGAGATGCGGGCGGAGTCCAGGGTTTGGCGCAAGGTTGCTAAGGTGCCCGGGTCGCTTAGGGCAGCCGCAAGCTGCCGCAGATCCTCAGTGGCCTTGGCCGCGTTCTCCGCCGTTACTCGTGCCCCTACTAGGATCTGGCGCACCTCCTCCTGCAGTTGCGGATCGGTAAGCAGCGGGCGAACCGCGCTCGACATCGCCTCCAGATCGGCGCTCACCTGCTGGATATTCTCTAGGGCGGCCTGGAGCGAGGCGCGATTTTCTAGAAGCAGGGCCGTGAACTGGTCGGCAGCCTCCTGGAGACTTGCGGCAGTTTGGCTCACTGCTCTAGCCGCCTCGGTGAATTGCAACAAGTCCAGATCTTCCGTGCGCAGGGCTGCCACCCGCTCTTCCAGGGTTTCCGAGAGGTTGGCCACGCTGTCGGCAACGCGGGTGATCCCTTCTAGGGTGGCGTTAAGGGTGCTAAAAACCTCATCATCGTCAACCCGTGCAAGCAACCGCTCCAGGGGAATCAGCAACTGGCCAAAATCCACCCCCGGTGTGCCCTCCACCACATCGCCATCGCAGATGATTTGGCTGCGGTCGCAATCGGCAGCTAGGGGGGATCCCACTGCCCCCTCGACACTCCCCCTAGGCAAGATGTCCACCACCGTCTCCCCCACCAGCCCTGTTTGCTTGGTAATAAACAGAGCATCGCGAGGGATGATCAAGGGCTGGTCGATGGCCACCTGGACCTCCACCTGAGCTGCCTGAGGCACGATGCGCTCCACCCGGCCCACAGCTACCCCCCGCAGCCGCACGCTAGAGCCCTCCGCCAGGCCGGCCACGCCGGGATAGGTAACGGTAAACCGAAAGCCGCGGCTGCCAAAGCGCAGGTTGTAGATCCACAGAAACAGCCCGGCAAAGATCAGCGCCCCCGCCAAGATCAACAGGCCCACTGCCCCTTCTCGGATGGCTCGCGAACGCATCACACCTGCCCTGCCACTTGAATTGGCCCTTCTACACTACCGCTGAAGAATTGCCGCACAAAGGGGTTGTCGCTCGTCTCAATCTCTTGCACGGATCCCTCCCACTGCACTCGCCCCTGGGCCAAGAGCACAACGCGGTCGGTGGCACGGTAGATGGTGCTGTGCTGGTGGGTTACGACGATGTAGCTCTCGCAAGCTTTTTTCACCTGTTGCAGATCCCGGATGAGGTCTTCGATTACGGTGGAAGCAATGGGATCCAGGCCCGCTGTGGGCTCGTCGTAAAGTAGCAGTTGCGGCTCGTCTTGGGGCAGAGAGGGATCCTCTATGATGGCGCGGGCAAAGCTAGCCCGTTTGCGCATCCCCCCAGAGAGCTCTTCCGGCAGGCTGTTCTCCTTACCCGCCAGCCCCACCGCCTCCAGCTTGGCCGCCACCAGTTCCCGAATGCGGGCTCGCGGCAGCCGCGAGTGCTCGTAGAGCAAAAACCCGACGTTTTCCTCCACCGTTAGGGAGTCGAACAGGGCCGCTTGCTGAAATACCATGCCCAGCCGCAAAGGAGGAGTGCAGTGGCCGGCCTGAATCTCTGGCAAAGGAATACCGCACCAGAGCACTTCGCCAGCGTCGGGCTCCGTTAGGCCCGCGATGATGCGCAACAGGGTCGACTTGCCAGTGCCGGAAGGCCCCACCAGTCCTAGGGCATCGCCCCGGTACACTTTGAGGTCAATCCGATCCAGCACCACCGTAGCCCCAAAGCGCTTAGAGACCTGCCGCAGCTCTACCAGAGGGATCGGCTCGTCTACCTTGGCTGGAGAGTGTCCACCCCCTACCCCTGCTGGGGGCTTCTGGTGGTTGTCCTTGCTTGTGGCAATGGCTTGCTGGCAGCACTTTGTCCACCACTTCCGGCAAAACTGCGGAATCAGGGTACGTTCCTCCGGTGGCTTGCCTCCACTGCTAGTCTACAAGGCCCTTCCCCTGCCCGGACAACCTGCTGGCGATTTAGTCCAGCTGTAGCTCGGCGGCAGACTCCACTTCAGCAAGAGCGGCTAAGCCGGCAGGGACCTCCTCTGTTAAACGGGGCAGAGCCGAATCTGGCTGGGCCACGGCTGGGGGAGAAGGACTGCGGCGCTGGGAGAAGCCCCAGACAAACACAGGGAACACAGCCACCACCATTCCCCAGTCCGGGATCTCGATCTGGGGGAAGAACACCTCCAGCAGCATGAGGCTTCCCACTAGGGCGATGATGGCAAAGGCAGCATCTTCCAGGCGGGAAAACTCATCCAGCCAGCGCAAGAACAAAGAGGCCATGTAGCGCATCAGGGTAATGCCGAGGATGCCGCCAAGGATGATCACCCACGCCTTGCGGGAGACGGCCACGGAAGCAGCAATGCTGTCGAAGGAAAACACAAGGTCGGTGAGCTCCACCATGACCAGCGTTTGCCAAAAATTGGCCTGGCGAGTGATGTCCTGCGCTGGGCCTTCCTCTTTCCCGCGAAAATGTTGCCAGGCCAGCCAGAGCAGGTAGCAGGCCCCCAAGAATCGCGCGGGCGGGTACTCGACCAACCACACCGCTGCAAACACGATGGCAATACGAAAGCCATAGGCGCTGACAATGCCCCAGCGCAAAGCCCGGTTCTGCTGCTGGGGGGTGGGCAAATGCTTGACCAAAGCAGCCAAGGCGACAGCGTTATCGGCAGAGAGGGCCGCCTCCAAAAACACCAGAGCCACCACCAAAAAGAGATCCGCCCAACTAAAGGACTGAATTATCCCTTGAACAAGAGCCACAGCAGTGTCTATTGCCTTGATTGACATAGCAGCGAGCTTCCTGTGCTCCGGTCAAAGAGTCGTTCGTCCCGTGCAGCCAACCCCAGACGGCTATCCTACGTCCATAACCCCCCTTTCGGAAGATTTTTGTGGTCGTTGAGGAAGCGCCCCAAGAAGGGTAGCTGGAGAAAGGCTCGACCCCTCAGCTTCCTCCCAGCGGAGAAATTCAAAGCTCCAGCATAGCTATGGCCCGAGTATAGCTTGTCCAGCTCAGGATCGTTTTACATTTCTTAACCTTCCCTATCTCCAGGGGTTGCAGGCGAAAGCAATCGCGTCGCTAGCCGCTGTCCACAGCGCAGGATCTGGCCTGCCAAAATGGCCGCCCCAAAGCCGTTGTCGATGTTCACCACTCCCACTCCCGCCGCACAGGAGTTGAGCATGGTCAGTAGGGCAGCCAAGCCCTGGAAGCTGGCCCCGTAGCCAACGCTGGTGGGCACAGCGATTACCGGACAGTCTGCCAGGCCCGCCACCACGCTGGCCAAGGCTCCCTCCATGCCTGCCACTACAATGAGCACATCGGCTTCCAGAGCGGCGCGGTGGTGCAGCAGGCGGTGGATCCCGGCCACTCCCACATCCCAGAGGCGGTTGACCTGAAACCCGGAGAGCTCGGCGGTGAGAGCGGCCTCTTCAGCCACCGGCACGTCGGCAGTGCCAGCGGAGATCACGCTAATCTGGCCGGGATAGCTATGCACCTTTTGGGGAGGGATCCAGCACAAGCGCGCTACAGGAGAATACTGGGCCTGGGGCAAGCGGCAGCGAACTTGGGCATAGACCGAGGGATCGACGCGGGTGGCCAAAGCTAGGGATCCCTGGCGGTGCAGCCGCTCCAGAATCTGGGCAATCTGCTCGGGAGTTTTGCCCGGCCCCCACACGGCTTCGGGAAAGCCGGTGCGCAGAAGGCGATGGTGATCCACACGGGCGAAGTCTCCTACCGCCTCAAAAGGCAGGAAGCGACAGGCTTGCAGGGCCTGCTCGGGAGAGAGCTTCCCCTGAGCCACCGCCTGGAACAGTTCCTTCAAGGTTTGGTCAAGCGGCATAGAAGGGGGGTTGGGCAGCTCTACTACGCTAAGGAACCGCGCGGGAAAAACAACACCGGATGCCAACTTTGCCGTAGAATCTCGCCGGTGAGGCTACGGATTGACCACTCCCAAAAGGTTCCCACCCGTGGGGAGGCGGTGGCAATGGCGGTCATGTCCTCCTCAGCAGCGGTGGCTAGGATTTCCTGAAGCGGGGATCCCACCCGCACCAAGGCCCGCAACTGCACCGGTTTTACCTGCTCGACCAGCGGTTCGACTAACCGGGCCAAGTCGGCCTCGGCCCTGCGCTTGAGCTCTTCTGCCGGCGATCCCTGGTTGCGGCGGGCGCTGGGATCCACCACATAGAGCAGCGTAATGGCCTGACACTGGGAAGTTCCTGGCAGCAGTTGGCCAAGACGGCTGAGGAGCTGCCGGCGGGGCTCCTCAAAGTCAAAAGGCACTAGGAGGGAGCGAAATAGGTGGCGGCTGCGCAGGCGCAATTCTTCCAGAGTAAAGGCGGCGATGAGTTGCGGACGCATCACCATTACCGGGATGGTCAGCTTCGGCAGCAGCTCCAAGGTGGTGCTTCCAAACAGTTTTTCGGTGAGCAGATTGTGGATCCCCATGCCTGTGATTAGCAAGTCGGAGCTGCAGGTTTGGATCCCTCTTAAAATCAGATCCACCGCCTTGCCCGCCTGCACCAAGACTTCGACTTCCAGCCCTGCAGGAACGGCGCTCAACACCTCTTGTAAGCGAGCCTGTTGCGCCTGCACTTTGGGGGTGAGGTCTTCGGGAAGGCCAATGTCGTCGTCCTGCCGAGCAACGCTATGCACAAAAGCAACGCGCTCAATCCCATTCAGGTAAAGTTCTTCTAGGCATTTGCCAAAACGCTGCAGTCCATCGCGGCAATCGGTGGCGATCAACAGGCTTTTGAACATATGGCTTTAGGCAGAGGGAGGTAGCCAGCAACAGCGACCTGCCCTAGGGGGGCAATCTCAGGCTAACACCTCGCACCCCGGACCTGTCCTTGAAAGGAGTCCCGATCTACTTCTGCTGCGGCTTTTTCTGCTGCGGCTTTCGCTCACCGATAGGGATCCGCCAAGTTGCGAAACTGGGTGTACTGGCTTTCAAACAAAAGGCGCACCGTGCCCGTGGGGCCGTTGCGATGTTTGGCAACAATTACCTCCGCAATTCCGCGATCGCTGGTGTTGGGATCGTAGTACTCGGGCCGGTAGATCATCATCACCACGTCGGCATCCTGCTCGATGCTGTTGTGCACCAGCAGGCCGTTGGCCACAAAGTTGTGGTGGCGGGGCATCTCGATGTCGTAAACCGGTTGCGGCTCCCCCGGCTCGCTAATGAAGACGACGGGATCCCAGATCAACCCCTCCTGCACCACCACCGCCACCTCCTCCTCCAGTTGCAGCTCGTCGAGGGTTTTCCAGCCGTCCCGAGTTAGGAAAGGGTGGTTGCCAGTGGCACGAATGGAAAAGTTGAGGCGGGTTTTTAGAAGACATGTGGGCTGCCGCCCACTGCAAAATACCCTCACTGGCTGTTGGGGCACCAGCCGCCCGCGCCCATTGAGGCTAAGCAGGCGCGGCAGTTCTGCTGAAGGCGGCAGGGCTGCCAGTTGCTCCAGCCGCCAGATCTTGCCGCGATCCACGTCCCTCACGCGGGTATCGCCGGCTAGACAACCCGACTCCCGCAAATCTGCCAGTTGCGGACGCTTGTCTGAGCGCGACTCCACTGCCCGGCTGAGCTGAGATAGCACCAGCACCGGCACCATCAGCTCTTTGGCTAGCGCCTTGAGGCCGCGGGTAATGCGCGACAATTCCTGCACCCGGTTGTCGGACTCAGATCCCTGGATTAGCTGCAAGTAGTCGATCAACACCAACCCCAACGTCCCTCCTTGCTCCACCTGCAGACGCCGCGCCTTAGAGCGAATTTCTGTAACCGTGCAGTTGGGCGTGTCGTCGATAAACAAAGGCAGTTGCGACAAAAAGCCAATCGCCTGCCCCAGGCGTTGCCACTCATTCTCGCTGATGCGCCCGGATCGCAGACGGCTACTATCAATGCGCGCCTCGCTGGCCAAGAGCCGCTGCACCAGTTGCTCCCGCGACATCTCCAGGCTGAAGATGGCCACCGGTTGCTTGACGTAGGCAGCCACATTTTGGGCAATGTTAAGAGCCAGGCTGGTCTTTCCCATCGAGGGACGGCCGGCTAGGATGACCAAATCCGACCGCTGCAAGCCCTGGGTCAGGTTGTCGAGGTCAATGAATTTGGTCGGGATCCCAGGGATCTGAGCCCCGCTCTGGAACCTCTCCTCCAACTCTGAGAAGATGTTTACCAAAACTTCCGAGGCTGGAACAAGGCTGCGCTGCACCCGTTCCTGGGTGAGGCTGAACACCTCTTGCTCGGCTCGATCCAGGAGCTGAGGGAGAGGCTGGCTAGTGTCGTAGGCCAGACGCGCCAAGGTGTTGCTGACTTGAATCAGCCGGCGGCGCATGTATTTGTCCACCACCAGACGGGCATACTGGTCAATGTTGACACTGCTAACCGTCTGCTCCACTAGGCGGCGAATTGCCGCCGTTCCTCCCACCCGCTCCAAGAGCTGGTGATCTGCCAACCAGGCAGAAACAGTGGTCAGGTCAGTGGGCTGGCCCTGGCTGTACAACTGCAGAGCAGCCCGGTAGATCTCCTGGTGGGCGGAGAGGTAGAACATCTCAGGCCGCAAGAGCCCCGCCACCCGCGCCATCGCCTCAGGGTCAAGGAGGATGCCGCCCAAGATCTCCTCCTCAGCTTCTATGTTCTGAGGCGGAAGCCGATCCCCACCGGTCAGGTCGTAATCGCTAATCACCACCAGCCAGGGTAGAAAAACCAAGCTCTCCCCCGCTCTCCGACTGCTAGGCTGCACACCCTAGCGCAGCGGGCCAAGTGGGCATAGCCGTCTGAACCAGAACCTCTTTTCTACTCAGGCGTGACCTGAATGCGCAGCGTAGCGGTAACCTCGGGGTGTAACTTCACCTGCACCAGGTAAACCCCAGTTTTCTTGATCTCCTCATCGAGTAGGACATTGCGGCGGTCGATATCGAGGCCACTGGTAGCCAGCACCACCTCGGCAATATCGCTGGCAGTTACCTGTCCAAAGAGCAGGTCTTTTTCGCCCACCTTCTTGCGGATGACAAAACGGCCAATCGTCTCCAAAGCCTTCTTGTAGTTTTCCGCCTGTTGCTTCTCAGCCAGCTTGCGGGCTGCTTCCTGCTCCCGCCGCATCTGCTGCTCCTTGAGAAGTCCAGGCGTAAGCCGCACCGCCATCTGCCGCGGGAAAAGGTAGTTGCGGGCATAGCCCGGCCTGACACTCACCACCTCTCCCGGCTTGCCGAGCCCAGGAACCGCCTGGCGCAGCATCACCCGCACATCTTTTGCCATAGGAGGAAGGCACCCACTCTCTTGACAGCCTTCTATTCTAGGCATTCCCCCGACCAATGTCAGCCCAGCCCCAGCCTCCCCCTGGGGTCTCTACCCTGATTAAGCCCGACAGTCGCGACCTCGGCTGCTGGGCCTAGAAATAACCTAGAAATAACCTGAGTTTAACCTCTTGTTAACCAAAAAAGGGTTGACCTTACGTTACATTAGCGACCGATTAGCGACTGAGTTGCAAGGGCTGGGGTCTCAACGAGATCCTGTGCTTTCTTCGGCCCGGTGGACTGAACTCTTGGAGTTAGGTTTCACAGTTGCAGCTTTTTGACCTGGGCTAGGACACGCTCTTCAGTGGAGAGATCTCTGTATGTTGATGTCGCATTCCTTGGGTCGTCGTTCCTTCCTTAAGTCCTTGTCGGCAGTTGCTGCTGGTTTTGCGGCAAGTCAGGCCGGCTGGCAGCGAGTGTTTGCCCAGCAGAAGACGATAACCATCAACGGCGCTGGAGCTACCTTCCCGGCCCCCCTCTACCAAACGTGGGCCCAAGAATTTGGCAAGAAAAACCCCAACATCCAAGTCAACTACCAATCGGTGGGGAGCGGCGCTGGCCGTCAGCAATTTGTGGCCCGCACTGTCGACTTCGGCGCCACTGATAGCGTGCCGCGTCCTGAGGAGATTAGCCAGATTGAGGGTGAAGCCAACCCTCCCAAGGGCATGGTGGCCGTGCCTATGGTGGGCGGGGCATTGGTGGCAGCCTATAACGTCCCCGGCGTAGGTCCTGAACTTCGCCTCTCTCGCCTGGCGCTGGCCAATATCTTCCTGGGCAAGATCAAGAAATGGAACGATCCGCTGCTGGCTGGCCTTAACCCAGGGGTGACTCTCCCAGATCTGCCGATTACTGTTGTGCACCGCTCTGATGGCAGTGGCACCACCGACATCTTTACCACCCACCTCAGCGCCATTAGCCCCGAATGGCGGCAAAAAGTGGGCCGTGGCTCTTCCGTGAACTGGCCAACTGGCGTGGGAGCTCGCGGTAACGAAGGCGTTTCTGAACAAGTCAAGCAGATTCCTGGCTCAATCGGCTATGTGGAGTACGGCTTTGCTAAGCTCAACAACCTAAATTTCGCTCGCCTGGAAAACCGGGCAGGCAAGTTCGTCGTCCCCAAAGTTGAGACGGAGCAGGCAGCGCTGGCGAGAATCAAGCTCGACGAGCGGCTGCTGGGGGTTGACCCAGATCCCGAAGGGGAAGACTCCTACCCCATTGTGGGCTACACGTGGATCTTGGCTTACCAAGTCTACCCCAAAGCTGAAACCTCCAAGGCTGTCAAAGAGTTTCTTCGCTACGGCCTCACCGAAGGGCAATCCTTTGCGGAGCCGCTGGGCTATGTGCCTTTGCCGGAGGAAACGCGGAAGAAAGCTCTGGCTGCCCTGGAAAAAATCACTCCGTAGAGGTTTGTACCCCCTACCCAGCAGATGACCACTACCTTTTCGGAGAGCAGTTCTCTATTTCGGCCCCGGCCCGTCTTCCAGCGCCGGCGCGACTGGCTATTTATTTGGGCAACGCGGATCGCCGTCTTTTTCTCGGCTTTCCTACTGTTGTGGATTGCCCTGGAGATTGGGATTCAGGCGCTACCTGCCATTCGGAAGTTCGGGCTGGGCTTTTTCTGGGGCACCACCTGGGATCCTGTTGTGGACATTTACAGTGCTTGGCCCCAGATCTACGGCACGCTGGTAACTTCTCTGATTGCTCTGATCGTGGGCGTTCCCTTAAGCTTTGGCATCTCCATCTTTTTGAGCGAGGACTTTTTGCCCAAGCCTTTGCGCACAGCCTTGATCATCGTGGTGGAGCTGCTGGCAGCCATTCCCAGTGTGGTCTACGGCATTTGGGGGTTGTTTATCTTCATCCCCTTCTTCCGCCCTATACAGATGTTTTTGTTCCAGCACTTCAACTGGCTGCCCATTTTCAGCACACCACCAGTAGGGCCTGGGATGCTGACATCGGGGGTTGTCTTGGGGATCATGATCATCCCCATCATTACTGCCATCGCCAGGGAAGTGCTGGTGTCCGTTCCGCCAGAGTTGCGGGCGGCTGCCTATGCGATGGGAGCCACTCGCTGGGAAGCCATCTTTGGTGTCGTGCTGCCGGCAGCAATTGGCGGCCTCCTGGGAGCGGTGGTTTTGGGTTTGGGACGCGCCCTAGGGGAGACGATGGCAGTAGCGATGCTGATTGGGAATGCCCGCGGCATTAGCATCTCGCTTCTGGCTCCTGCCAGCAGCATCCCAGCCCTATTGGCCAACGAGTTTGCGGAAGCGGGCCCCGAGCAGGTTGCAGCACTTATGTATTTGGCCTTGATTCTGTTAGCCCTCACTCTGGTGGTTAACATTGCGGCGGAGCTGATGATACGCCGTGTCAAGTTTGCGCTAACAGCTTCGTGGGAGTAGAGGAACATGACGGCGCAAGTGCAGGCGGTAGAGCAAGACAATTTGTTTAAGCGCAGAGCGAAGCCCTGGCAGCGCATCTTCTTGGATGTAGGAATGACAGCGCTGACAGCTATCTCCAGCATCTTCGCCATTTTTGTGCTGGCTCTCATCCTCTACTACGTTTTCACCAGGGGCATCGAGCGCCTGAACTGGCAGACGCTGACCCAGCTTCCCCCTCCTCCGGGCGATCAGGTGGGCGGATTTGGCAATGCGGTGCTGGGGACGATTATTGTGGTGTCGATTGCTATCTCCATCACATTCCCCATTGGTCTATTCGCAGCCATCTATCTCTCGGAGTTTGGCAAAAACAGCCCCGCGGCCTCCTTTCTGCGCTTCATTATCAAGGTGTTGACGGGGGTTCCCTCCATCATTGCCGGGGTGTTTGCCTATGGGGTGCTGGTGCTTTCCACCAAAACTTTCTCGGCCCTTGCCGGCGGGATGGCTCTATCGGTGCTGACCCTGCCTATCATCATTTTGTCCTGTGAAGAGGCGCTGCGCCTGGTGCCGGCCGATACGCGGGCTGCTGCCTATGCGTTGGGGGCTTCGCGAGTGCAGACGGTGTTTCGCGTGGTGTTGCCAGCGGCTCTGCCGGTGATCCTGACGGGGGTGACGTTGGCCATTGCCCGCGCTGCAGGTGAGACGGCGCCCCTGATCTTCACGGCTTTGTTTAGCTTTCTCTGGCCCAGCGGTTTGTTGAAGCCAGTGGCCTCGCTGGCTGTGTTGATCTACAACTTTGCCCTTGTCCCCTTTGAAAACCAGCAGAAGCTTGCCTGGGGAGGGGCTTTGGCTCTGGTGATTTTGGTCCTGATTACCACCGTCAGTTTCCGGCTCCTTGTGAGTCGTCGCCAAGAAGCCATCACTATCTAAGCCTTGCAGCAACGTTATCTTCTTTTCAACACGCCTATGCGCTCTCCACTCTCTGACAAGTCGGGCTCTCCTGAGCAATCCACCCGGTTGGAGGTTGAACTAGAGACGCGGGATCTGAGCGTCTACTACGGCTCCCACCTGGCGGTTAAGCAGGTTTCCCTGAGGATCCCGAAAAATCACATCACAGCCTTTATTGGACCCTCAGGTTGCGGCAAGAGCACCATTTTGCGCTGCTTCAACCGCATGAATGACTTAATCCCAGGGGCAAGGGTAGAAGGCTCCGTTATCTTCCACGGGAAAAACATCTACGACCCGGATGTGGATCCCTCTGAGGTGCGGCGGCGGGTTGGCCTAGTGTTTCAGAAGCCCAACCCCTTCCCCAAATCCATCTACGACAACATTGCCTTTGGGCCCCGGATTAATGGCTACCAGGGGGATCTGGACGAGCTCGTGGAGCGGGCACTGCGCCAGGCCGTTCTCTGGGATGAGGTGAAAGATAAGTTGAGGATGAGCGCCCTTTCCCTCTCCGGCGGACAACAGCAGCGCCTCTGCATTGCCCGCACCCTGGCCATTCAGCCGGAGGTAATTCTAATGGACGAGCCTTGCTCCTCGCTGGATCCGATTTCTACGCTGCGCATTGAGGAGCTGCTTAAGGAATTGGGCCGTCGCTACACGATCATCATCGTCACCCACAACATGCAGCAGGCAGCTCGCGTGTCCGACTTCACTGCCTTCTTCAACACTGAACTTGACGAGAGAGGGATCCGCTACGGACGAATGGTAGAGTTTGACCGCACCGAGAAGATCTTCAACTCTCCCGCCAACCGCGAGACGGAAGAGTATGTGAGCGGGCGCTTTGGCTAAGTCGCGGCTGACAGAAGGGATCCCGGTCGTCTATCTTGATGGAGTGGAAGGCCAGTGGCTAGGGCATGGCCGAGCGAGTCCGCCTGGATACCTGGCTGGTGGAGCGAGGGTATTTTTCTTCGCGCCAGCAGGCGCAGCGGGCTATCTTGGCGGGAGAAGTCTTCCTCAACGGAGCACGGGCGGAAAAAGCCGGGACGTGGGTAAGCGGAGATCCTGTAGTCCACATCCAGGCCAAGTCTGCTTTTGTCTCGCGAGGAGGAGAAAAGCTTCAGGGGGCACTGCAAGCTTTTCCCATTCAAGTCCAGGGTCGCATCTGTTTGGATGCTGGCATCTCCACTGGGGGCTTCACCGATTGCCTCCTGCGACGAGGGGCGCAGCGGGTCTATGGGGTGGATGTGGGCTATGGCCAATTGGCCTGGTCTTTGCGAACTGACCCGCGGGTAATCCTTAAGGAACGAACCAACTTGCGCTATCTTCAGCCAGCCGATCTCTACGGAACCGAGGTGCCCACTCCCAACTGGCCGGATCTGGCAGTGGTGGATCTCTCCTTTATTTCCCTGACTAAGGTGTTGGATCCTCTGTGGAAGCTGTTGCGCTCGCCGCGGGAAGCCTTGCTGCTAGTCAAGCCGCAGTTTGAGGCGGGCCGAGGCCAGGTGGGCAAAAGGGGGGTAGTGCGGGATCCGGCTATCCACGCTCGCGTGCTCCAGACGGTGATGCAGGCGGCAGTGAGTCGCGGTTGGCGGGTGCAGGGCTATACGTGGTCGCCTATCACTGGCCCTGCCGGCAACATCGAGTACTGGCTATGGCTTGCTGAAGGGGAAGGGATCCCTCTCCCCGACCTCGGTGCACTTCAGCAGATGAGCGAGCAGGCAAGAGCAGCTCTGTGCCCGTAGCTCCGCGCTGAGCTAAAACCCGGGGTAGACTTGACCTTGGCGGCGCTGGAACTGAAAAAAACAGGGGCACGCTGGTAGCAGATTGCTGGTGTCAAATCCAACTTGACGGAGGGAGGGAATCGCCGCCTCAATGGGTTGCAGGATTCACCACGGGTCATTTGAAGAAGCCTAAGCGGGCTCGAGCCAATTTTGCAACAAGAGTTTACGAAAATCCAGAGCTTTTTGCCTTAGTCTGTAACTCTTAACGCTCTTCTCATAGAGGCAGTGCTAGACTTCTCTTACCCAGTTAAAGGTATTGCCTAGCTGACCTAAACCCGAGCGCTCGGTTACTGAACCTCGAGAAGGGGTTGAGTTTGTTGCCTCTAGTTTTTGCCTAGCTTTGCCACTGCTTGCAGCAAGGTTAAGTCCTGTTCTTAAGTCTTTTTGAGGAGGAGTTGGAGGGACGCTGGGATGAACTATCAGACGGTCTGGATTAGGGAGGAGACGCGCAACCACCAGGGTCATTTTATCCCGCAATCGGAGTACATCCTAGTCGAGGCTAACTGCAACGGCTGGGCGCTCATTTGTGCGGACAATGCCCGCTGCTACTACGTAGATCCTGAAGCCCTTCAGTTTGAGTCAGGCTGAGGCTTGCTGCTAGGCAACGGCAGGCCCTCTTTGCAGCCGTTCTTAGAGCTGGGCAAAGCGATCGGTGGCCGCCAGGAGGGCGGTGCGGATCCCAGGCTCGGTAATGGAATGGCCAGCGTCGGGGATCAGGTGAAACTCTGCCTCCGGCCAGGCCTGATGTAACTCCCAGGCGGAAAGAGGAGGGCAGACGACGTCGTAGCGCCCCTGGACGATGACGGCTGGCAGGTGGCGCAGGCGCTCTACCCCCTTGAGGAGTTGATCCTCTGTCTCCAAAAAACCGCGGTGGATGAAGTAATGGCACTCGAGGCGGGCGAGGGCCTCAGCAAAGCTCTCCTGGCCAAAGCGCTCGATGAGTTCAGGGCTAGGGATAAGCTTGCTGGTGCTGGCCTCCCAGATGGCCCAGGCACGGGCTGCCTTCAGGCGCACCTGCGGATTGGGGTCGTTAAGGCGGCGGTAGTAGGCTGCCAGCAGGTCACCCCGTTCCTCTGGGGGAATGGGCTCGAGGTAGTGTTGCCAGGCATCGGGGAAAAGGTAGCTGGCCCCCTCCTGGTAAAACCAGTGAATTTCGAAGGAGCGCAGCAGGAAAATACCGCGCAGGATAAAGCCCAGGCAGGAGTTGGGGTGGGTCTGGCCATAGGCCAAGGCGAGGGCGCTGCCCCAGCTCCCTCCGAAGACAAACCAGCGCTCAATGCCCAAGTGCTGGCGCAGCTTCTCAATATCGGCTACCAAATCCCAGGTGGTGTTCTCCCGCAGCTCGGCGTAGGGGCGGCTCCGGCCGCAGCCGCGTTGATCAAACAGCACCACTCGCCAGCGGCGGGGGTCAAAGTACCGGCGGTAGAGAGGCTCGATCCCGCCCCCTGGGCCCCCGTGCAGAAACACCACTGGCTTGCCCTCTGGGTTGCCGCACTGCTCGTAGTAGAGGGTGTGCAGGGAAGAGACGGGCAGAAAGCCCTGGTCGTAGGGCTCGATAGGAGGGTAAAGCTCGCGCTGCATAGGCGGGATACTTGCTAGGGTCTACGCAGGGCAATGGTGGCCTTGGGGGGGATCCCTTCCAGAAAGGTTTCGCCGTCAGCAGCCACAATGGCAAACTGCAGCTCCTGCCCTGGCTGGGCGCCCAAATTGCTCCAGGGAATGGCCACCTCCAGGGAGGTATCTACCACGGCCTTGACCTGATGGCTGAGGGAGTGCCAGGTGTGGTACTCCCCTGCTTGGAGAAGTTGAGCCTCTACCTCCGCCGGGCGTTGACTAGGGGGCGGCAGCGACAGCCTCAACAGGTGGCGGTAGAGGTAGTTGAGAGGGGCTTCTGCGGGTAGTCCCTGCAGAGGGATGGGGCTGTTAAGGGTAATGCAGTTGGGATAAAACCAGAGCACCAGCAATTGCTTGGGCCGCTGCACCACTGAGTTAAAATCCAGCCGCAGATAGAGGTGGAAGTGATCGAAGCCATACCAGAGGCGGCGGACGGCGCTGTTGCGGTGCATGGTACCCCTGGCGGCGCTAATCTCCACCCGTCCAGCCTGGCTCCACTCCCGTTCGCTGGGACGGCCGTTGATGGCGGGATGGATAAACCCCTGCGGCAGCCGATCCCCTAGGCCGTCGTGATCCTCGAGGGGAAACTGCAGCACCGCCGGCACCGCCTCCCCCAGGGCGATGTAGATTGCCTGCAGGTGTTCCCGAAACAGCTGGTCGAAAACGGCGTCGTGGGCGGAAGAGTGCCCTGCCCCAAACCACCAGAACCAATCGGATCCCTCGGCGGCCCACAGAGCTTCCCAGGCTTGGGGGTTGGCGCGGGGGTGATCTTGAATCACCTGACGGGCCTGGGCTAAGAGCTCCCAGGCGCGGTTTTTGACGGGATCCCCGATCCAGGTGGTCAAGTCGGCCTCAATCCAGGAGCCGCTGTGCAGTTGTTCTGCGGGCAGAAACTCGGTGGGGGGAAACTGCTCCAAAAACTCCGAGACCGTCACTAGGCGCAGCGCGGGGTGCTGGCTGAGGCGGGCGTAGAGGTTTTCCAAGAAGGGCCGGCCATCTTGGGGGTAGTACTCCCAGCAATTTTCCCCATCCAGAGCAATGGTGACCAGCCAAGGCTGTTCGGGAGGCAGGCGGTTGCGGATGTTCTCCAAGTGTCCAATGAGATCCTTGGCGGCAGCGTCGGCAGGCATGGCGCTGTAGCTAAAGCCAATGAGATCGGAAAGGCGGTGATCCCGAAAGACAATGGCCAGATCCCCTGCCTCGCTCTCCAGACGGTAGGGGCGGTAGAGCTTTTCCGGCTCGAGGACATGGCCCTGCCCGTCGCGGTGAAAGGGCTGGCCCAGGCTCCAGCCCAGCACTCCCTCGTCAGAGATGATCCACTCAAAGCCCTGCTTGCGCACGATAGGCACGATAGCGGGGCTGACCGCCTGTTCGGAAGGCCACAACCCCCGCGGCTCGCGGCCAAAGCGCTCCCGGTAGATCTGCTTGGCCCGCTCCAGCTGGCTGTGGACATCCTGCTCCCAGTGGAAGGGGTAGCGGGGCAGGGGCAGGCCAGGCCGAGCCACCCGCGCCGAGCGCTCGCTCACCAATAGAGGCAAGATGGGATGAGTGTAGGGGCTGGTGGTCAGCTCCAGTTGGCCGCTACTTTGCAACTTGGCGTGCTGGGGCAGGATGGCGGCCAGGATCTGCTGCTGCTTGGCGTAGATCCGCTGCCGATCCGAAAGGGTAAAGCCAGATCCCATCTTGATCCAGCCCTCGATCTCGGGATCTTCGTGGAAGAGGGGATCAAACCAGGACAGATTGTGCCAGGCCAGGAGGTCGCTGAAGTCTTGCGGTGTCCAGTACTGTAGGCACCAGTTGATCCCTTGGGATTCCCGCTGTTCGTGGAGTTGGCGATAGCGGGGGTAGGGCTCAATCATGGTGGGGTAGTGGCTGTCGAAGAAGCGCTCGACAATAAAGCGCCGCTGCTCCAGGGTAAGCTTTTCAACGGGGGAGAGGGTCAGTTCCAAGTAGGGATCGAAGGCCGAGCCGGCCACGTAGTCTTCAATTTGCACAATCAGGGAAGGCACTAGGTTAACCGTTTGGTGCAAGCGGGGATAGCGCTCCAGCAGCAAAACCAAGTCCAAGTAGTCTTTGATCCCGTGCAGGCGCACCCAGGGCAAGCGATATTTGCCTGCCAGCGGACTTTTGTAGAGGGGCTGGTGTTGGTGCCAAACCAGGGCAACATACAGGGGGTGGGTCATGGGAGGCACGGGCTCCAACCATCACCCGGATAGTAGCCCATCTGTCCAGGTCTCTAGGGAACCAACTTGCCATTGGCCCAATTTCCCAAGACAATGGCGGCAGATGGAAAAGCCAGGCCATGACTGCTGCCACCAACGTTCTAGAACAGTCGATTGTCGTCTTCTCCCAAAACTATTTGCCCATTAGCCGGGTCAATATTAAGCGGGCGATTGTACTGCTGCTAACAGGCAAAGCAGAGCCGCTGAGGATGATGGATGTGCGGGTGTGGCAGGTGCGCTCCCCCAGCCGGGTCATCGAGGTGCCTGAGCACATTCGCCTCACCATCAAGGGCAAAGAGCGGCCCTGGCGGGTGCCTCCTGTTACTCGGCGCGAGGTTCTGCGGCGGGATCACTACACCTGCCAGTACTGTGGCAGCACCCATAACCTGACCCTAGACCACGTTATCCCTCTTTCCCGCGGTGGTTCCCACACCTGGGACAATGTGGTTACTGCCTGCGAGCGCTGCAACCAGCGCAAGGGCGACCGCACCCCCGAAGAGGCGGGGATGGTCCTGCGCAGTAAGCCGCGAGCTCCCCTCCATCCGACCGTGGCCTTTGCAGAGCAGTTCTGGCGGCAACAGCAAACTCGGCAAGAACAAACCGCTAGCTACAGCCCAAGCTAGAATCGGCAAATCCCGGTTGCTATCGATGAGGATCCGCGTCGGCCATGATGACCGTAATGGAGTTTTTTGCCCTCAGCGCTGGCGAGTGGATGTGTCAGCGCACCAGCCATCACCTGGCCTTTCGCCGCTCTGAAGGGGGAAGGTCGCAGCTGCAAATTGTTACCCTGGCAGCAACCGATCCGGAAGTCATTCGGGTTTGCGAACTGTTCAAGGTAGATCCACGGCGAGCCGTGGGGGCGGCGCGAGTCCAGTGGAATGGGGAGCAGGACTGGGACAACGAAGAGTACAAGGGCGAGGTGGTGCTGGTCCCAATTCCCGATCCTGACAACCCCATGCGCGGGCAACTGTTGCGGGATCAAGGCTATGCCGAGAAAGTGCCGGTGGCCGGCACCTACGTGATGGGAGCCGATGGCGCCCTCACCCTCTACACCGAGTACGAGATGACTGAGTCGGAGGAGCGCATTTGGTTTGCCAGCCCCAACCTGCGCCTGCGGACCAGCCTTGTCAAGCGCTTTGGCGGCTTTAGCATGGCTTCCTTCTGCTCTGAGGTGCGCAAACTCCCGCCCAGCCTCTCTCCCAGCCCAGCGGCGGCTTAGGCGCCAGCTTCCCCCTCTTGGGAGTTGGCTGGAAGGCTGGGGAGGATTCCATTGGCAGGTCAACTGGTGGGGAAAGCCCGGCTATGGTGGATCTCAGCAACTTTATCCAGGGCATAGAGCAGCTGATCGAGCTGGCCCAAAAGCTGGAGGAGAAAAAACAAAGTGGAGAACTGCGAACTGAGGTCCGCCTCCAGACCCGGCCTCTATCGACCTCCATCCCTCGCTCTGGTTCTATCCCCCGCCACTTCCAGACAGGGGATCCCGGCTGGAGCAGCAAGCTCCAGGGGATGGCTGCAACCTGCTTCCAGGAAGCCCCCGAGGCTAGTGGGCCAATCTCCGCTGAGCGCCCAGAGTCGAGGTCGGGGCTGCGCCTCAAGGACGTGGGGGGACTCAAGGAGCAACTCCAAGCCTTGCGGGAGCTGGTGGAGATCCCCCTCAAGCGGCCCGAGCTACTGGCCAAGTTGGGGCTAGAGCCGCCCCGGGGGGTGTTGTTGGTTGGCCCCCCTGGCACTGGCAAGACCCTGACGGCCCGCGCCCTGGCCGAGAGTCTGGGGGTGAACTACATTGCCGTGGTTGGCCCGGAGCTAATGGGCAAGTACTACGGCGAGGCGGAGGCACGCCTGCGGCAGCTGTTTGAGAGAGCGGCTAAGTCTGCCCCTTGCCTGGTGTTTATCGACGAAATTGACGCCCTTGTGCCCAACCGCAGCACCGTCGAGGGGGAGGTGGAGAAACGCCTGGTGGCCCAGCTGCTGGGGCTAATGGACGGGTTTGTGGCCCAAAAAGGCATTGTTGTGCTAGCGGCTACCAACCGACCCGAAGCCCTGGATCCGGCCCTGCGGCGACCGGGGCGCTTTGACCGCGAGATCGTCTTCAAGGTGCCGGATCGGGAGGGGCGGCGGGAAATTCTCGCCATTCACACTCGCAGCATGCCCCTAGCAGAGGATGTGGATTTGGAT
The DNA here is from genome assembly GCF_047461755.1 of Synechococcus sp. R65.1. Taxonomy (NCBI): domain Bacteria; kingdom Bacillati; phylum Cyanobacteriota; class Cyanophyceae; order Synechococcales; family Synechococcaceae; genus Synechococcus; species Synechococcus sp. R65.1. The sequence goes on from NZ_JANSHU010000001.1 coordinate 60,714, forward strand.
AGCCTGGCAGAGCAAACGCTGGGCTTTGTGGGGGCAGATCTGCGCGGCCTGTGCCAGGCGGCGGCCTATGCGGCCTTACGGCGCCAGGTGCCGGATCTGGAATCCCCTATCCCAGAATCCCTGAAAGTAACGGCAGCGGACTTTCAGGAAGCTCTGCAACAGGTGAAGCCGGCGGTGTTGCGCTCAGTGGAAGTCGAGTCGCCCCAGGTGAGCTGGGATCAAATTGGCGGCCTGGAGCGGGCCAAGCAGGTGCTGCAGGAGGCCATTGAGGGATCCCTGCTGCACCCAGAGCTCTACGAGCAGGCCCAGGCCCATGCGCCCAAAGGGATCCTCCTCAGCGGGCCGCCCGGCACGGGTAAAACCCTCTTGGCCAAGGCCATCGCCTCCCAGGCCAAGGCCAACTTCATTGCCGTCTCCGGCCCAGAGCTCTTGAGCAAGTGGGTGGGATCCTCCGAGCAGGCGGTGCGGGAACTCTTTGCCCGTGCCCGCCAGTGCGCTCCTTGCGTGATTTTCATCGACGAGATCGACACCCTGGCGCCGGCGCGGGGCAGTTACTCCGGAGATAGCGGCGTCAGCGACCGCGTCCTGGGCCAACTGCTGGCCGAACTGGATGGGATCCGCCCCAGCCAGGGAGTCTTGGTGGTGGCTGCCACCAATCGCAAAGCCAGTTTGGATCCCGCCCTCACCCGCGCTGGCCGGCTGGAGCTGCACCTAAGCGTGGAACTGCCGGACCGCGCCGCACGGCGGGAAATCCTGGCCGTGCACAACCGCAGGCGGCCCCTAGGGCCAGATGTGGATCTGGAGGTGTGGGCCGAGCGCACGGAAGGCTGGAGTGGGGCCGATCTTGCTCTATTGAGCAACCGCGCCGCCATCGCTGCCATCCGCCGCCACCGGGCCACCTCTGAGGAGGTGGATCCCAAGGCTCTGGTCATCCGCCAGGAAGACTTTGCCCAGGCCTTTGCCGAGCTGCAGCAGCAGCGACAGGTTAGCTAGAAAACGGGGATCCCTTGCCATTCCGGTTGCCGGTGGGCGTGGGCTGCCTCGCCGCAGGTGCGGGGAGTGGGAAAGATCTTGTCAGGGTTAGCGAGGCGCTGCGGGTCGAACACCTGCCGCACCCACTGCATGCTCTCCAAGTCTGTGGGCGTAAACATCTCCGACATGTAGCAGCGCTTGTCGGCACCGATGCCGTGCTCGCCAGAAATGCTGCCCCCCAGACGCACGCAGAGCTTGAGGATCTCGCCCCCCAGTTTTTCCACCTGCTCTAGGGATCCCGGCACCGACTCGTCGTAGAGGATTAAGGGGTGCAGATTGCCGTCGCCGGCATGAAACACGTTGGCCACCGGGTGGCCGTACTCGCGGCTGAGGCGCTCGATTTCCTTCAGGACATAGGCTAGCTGGCTGCGGGGGATCACCCCATCTTGGACGTAGTAGTTGGGGCTGAGCTTGCCCATGGCGGCAAAGGCTGCCTTGCGCCCCTTCCACAGACGCGCCCGCTCTTCTGGGCTGGAGGCAACTTGCACCTGGCGCGCCCCGTTTTTTAGGCACAGGGCCTTTACCTGCTGGCTGGCTTCCTCCACCTCCAGCTCCAGGCCGTCCACCTCCACCAGCAAGATGGCCGCCGCATCCCGTGGGTAGCAGCCCGACTGCACCACATCCTCAACGGCGTTGATGCTGAAGTTGTCCATGATCTCCAGGCCAGCAGGGATGATCCCGGCGGCGATGATGTCGGAAACGGCAGCTCCTGCTGCCTCGACACTGTTAAAATCCGCCAGCAAAACCTGCACCTGGGCCGGCGCCTTGAGCAAGCGCAGGGTAATCTCGGTAGCAATCCCCAGGGTGCCCTCGGAGCCGACAAACAGGCCCACCCAGTTGTAGCCGGGCATCTCCGGGATCTTGCCCCCCCAGCGCACCACCTCCCCATCCGGCAGCACCACCGTCAGGCCGAGAATGTGATTGGCTGTTACACCGTATTTGAGGCAGTGGACGCCGCCGGAGTTTTCCGCCACATTGCCGCCGATGGAGCAAACTGACTGGCTAGAGGGATCCGGGGCATAGAAATAGCCTTGGGCAGCCACTGCCTGGGTAATCCAGGCGTTAATCACCCCCGGCTGCACCACCATGCAGCGGTTCTCCAAGTCGATTTCCAGGATTTGCTTCATCAGGGTGGTAGCGATGATGACGCTGTTTTCCACAGGCAGCGCTCCCCCCGATAGCCCAGTGCCGGATCCCCGCGCCACAAAGGGCACCCCGTAGCGGCTGCACAGCTTTACCACCTGGGCCACCTCTTCTGTTGTGCGCGGCAATACCACCAGAGCCGGCCTTTGCCGGTAGCTGGTCAGCCCGTCGCATTCGTAGACCAGCAGCTCCTCCGGCTTGCTAATCACCCGCTTGGGATCCAAAACCTTTTTCAGCTCAGCCGTCAGCTTGATCCAATCGAAAGTCAGGCCGGTTTGCAAAAGGTGAGAGGAGCGGACAACCATTTAAACTGCAGGGGGATATCGTCTCTGGAGTCTTGAGGTCCAGCTTAACCCGACAGCGCCTATGCAGCCCTCCTCCCGCAGTGCAGAAGAGATCCTCCAGCAAGTGCGGCAGCTCTACGAGCTCTACCCTTTCCCACCGCAGCCCATCGGCACTGTTCCCCCGCCGGGGTGGAACTGGCGCTGGAGTTGGCCCCAGGCCTATGCCTTTTGCACGGGATCCCATCCGGGCCGGCGCAAGGTGCGCATCTTGGATGCCGGCTGCGGCTCCGGAGTAGGGACGGAGTATATCGCCCACCAGAATCCCGACGCCGAAATTTGGGCTTTTGACCTAAGTAGCCGCGCCCTTGAAATTGCCGAGGCTCGCTGTCGGGCTTCCCAGGCGCCGCCAGTGCAGTTTTGCCAGCTCAACGTTTACGACATCGACCGGCTGCCAGGGCAGTTCGACTTCATCAACTGCGTGGGCATGCTCCACCACTTGCCGGACCCGGTGGCGGGGCTGCAGGCTTTGGCGAGCAAACTAGCTCCTGGCGGGATCCTGCATTTGTTTGTCTACGGCGAGCTGGGCCGCCATGAGATTCGCCTGATGCAGAAGGCCATTCGCCTCTTGGTCACCGGCTCCGAACACCAACCTCTCGCCTCCCCCGAGCAACTGCAAAAGGGCCTCCAGGTAGGTCGCCGCCTTTTCGAGATCCTGCCAGCAAGCAACCGCATCCAGCAGCAGGAACAGGCCCGCTGGGCCCTCGAGAACGTGGACGACGAATGCTTTGCTGACATGTACCTGCACCCGCAGGAGGTGGACTACAACATTGAGACCCTGTTTGAGCTCATTCGGGCTTCAGGGCTGCAGTTTCTGCGCTTTTCCAACCCCGAGTTCTGGCGGCTGGAACGGGTGTTGGGGCAGGACGAGGCCCTCCTGGCCCAGGCGGCTCAACTGCCGGAGCTGGAGCGCTACCGCTTGATTGAGCTGCTGGACCCGGTGGTGGCCCACTACGAGCTGTTTCTTGGCAGGCCCCCCCTCCCCCGCTGGGAATGGACCAGTCCAGAAGCTGTGGCCTCGGCTGTGGCCCACCTCAGTCCCTGCCTGGGCCTGTGGCCGGGGCGGAGCATTTTCAACTACGCCTACGAGGCCATTTCCCTAAGCGAGGAGGCCTTTGCCTTCCTGCAGCAGGTAGACGGGATCCGCACCGTCCAAGCCATTCAAGAGAGCCTAGCCTCTCCCCTAAGCTGGTCGCAGCTACAGCAGTTGCTGCGCTGGCAAGTGCTGCTGTTGGAGCCGCAAGAGAACGGTTTTTGAGCGCCCTCGCCACTGAGTCGCGGAGAAAACTTGCTCCCCCAGGCCTTTCTACCCTATGCTGGAAGGCTGTGACTTTGCTCCAGCTCACTCCCATGCCCAAAATCAAAACTCGCAAAGCCGCTGCAAAACGCTTTCGCCTCACCGGCAACGGCAAGTTTATGCGCCGCCGGGCGGGGCACAACCACTTGCTCGAGCACAAAACCAGCAACCGCAAACGCAAGTTGGCTGGCGTGGCCCTGGTGAGCAAACAGGATCTGGCCAACGTGCGCCTGATGCTGCCCAACGCCCACTAGGTCCTCACCGGTTGCGGCCCAGCCAAAAGTCTTTGGGCTTGTCAATTGCAAGGTGTACTTGCCGGTATTGGGTTACTGCTATGAGAGTTAAACGCGGCAACGTTGCTCGCAAGCGTCGCAAGAAGATCCTCAAGCTGGCCAAAGGCTTCCGCGGAGCTGGCTCCAAGCTGTTCCGCACGGCTAACCAGCAGGTGATGAAAGCCCTGCGCAGCGCCTACCGGGATCGCCGCCGCAAGAAGCGGGATTTCCGCCGCCTCTGGATTGCCCGCATCAATGCGGCCACCCGCGCCCAGGGCCTGCGCTACAGCGAATTCATCGACGGCCTCAAAAAAGCCAATATCCAGCTCAACCGCAAAATGCTGGCCCGCCTGGCTTTCCTGGACCCCGAGGCCTTTACCCAGGTGGTGGAAGCAGCCCGCCAGTCCCGCGCTTCCTAGGGGGAATGGGATCCTGGTCTCCGTTGGCCGCGGCAATCCAGAAATCTTGCTTGGCGGCCAGCTTGGCTTTGTGCCTGGGAAGGGGGAGCCCTGCCGCCGCCCGCCCTTGGCCGGAGATTGTCCGTTCGGGACAGTTGCGAGTTGCGGTCAAAGACAACTTGAGGCCGCTGGGCTTTCGCGATCCCGAGGGCAAGCTGCAGGGGTTTGAGATTGAGCTAGCCCGCGAGCTGGGATCCCGGCTCCTGGGGTCAAGAGAGGCGGTGGAGCTGGTGCCGGTGGCCAACGTGGAGCGGCTGCAGGCAGTGGCCGCGGGGGAGGTGGACCTGGCCATTGCCCAGATTGGCATCACGCCGGATCGGGCCCGCCAGGTGGAGTTTACCTCTGCCTACTATCAGGATGGCCCCAGCTTGGTGGTGGCCCGCTCCCAGAACTGGACAAGCTGGTCGGAGCTACGCGGCGCTCGCGTTGCCGTCCTGCGCGGATCTGCCGCTATTCCTCACCTCAATCGCTACCTTCCAGGGGTCGAGTTGGTGCCGGTGGATTCCTATCAGGAAGGGGCGGAGTTGCTCTTGAAAGGATCGGTGCAGGCCTGGACAGCAGACCGGTCGGTGCTGGCCGGGTGGCTGGCGGAGCACCCCCAGTTTCAGTTCTTGGGATCCCCCTTGGGGGCGGTGGGGCTGGGCATTGCCATGCCCAAAGGGCTAGAGCACGCTGAATTGCGGCTGCGGGTGCGCCGCGAGCTAGAAAACCTGCGTGCCGAGGGCTGGCTGGCAGAGCGGGCCAGAGCCTGGGGTCTGCCCTGAGCTCTTGACCTCAGTGCCAAAAGTGACGGATGCCGGTGCAGACCATGGCGATACCCGCAGCATTGGCGGCGGCAATGGAGTCGGCATCGCGGATGCTGCCTCCCGGCTGAATCATGGCGCGGATCCCAGCGCGGGCTGCCGCCTCGACACTGTCGGCAAAGGGGAAGAAGCCGTCGCTGGCCAAAACCGCTCCCGCGGCCCGTGGACCGGCCTGGCGAAGGGCAAGCTCGACGGCCCCCACCCGGTTCATCTGGCCTGCTCCAATGCCGAGGGTTTGCCCCTGGCGAGCAACGACGATGGCGTTGGATTTCACGTGTTTGCAGACTATCCAGGCAAACTCCAGATCCGCCCACTCCTCGGGGGTAGGCTGGCGCTCGGTCACCACCTGCCAGGAGGGTTGGCGAACGGATCCCTGCAGCCGGTCGGCCTCTTGCACCAGAAAGCCGCCGGCCAAGGTACGAACGGTTTGGGCTGGCCCCACCTCAAAGTCCGGCAGAACCAAAAGCCGCAAGTTCTTTTTGGCCGCCAGCTGCTCAGCTGCCTCAGGCGTGCAGCCCGGGACGACCACGCACTCCAAAAAAGGCTCCGCCAGCTGCCGGGCGGTTTCCGCATCCAAGGTTTGGTTGAGGGCAACGATGCCCCCGAAGGCGGAAACGGGATCGGCAGCCAAAGCAGCCTCCAGAGCGGCAGCTAGGGTTGGGCGAACGGCTACCCCACAGGGGTTGTTGTGCTTGACAACCACCGCTACCGCTGGCTTAGAGCCGTTGGCAAGTCCTATGCTCAGTTCTGCCGCTAGGGCGCGGGCCGCTTCCAGATCCAGCAGGTTGTTGTAGCTTAGCTCTTTCCCCTGTAACTGCTTGGCTCGATGCCAGCCAGGGGCAGCCGCATCCACCACATACCAGGTGGCAGCCTGGTGGGGGTTTTCCCCGTAGCGCAGGCGTTGCCACGGGATCCCTTGCAGGTGAAAAACCTGTTCAGCAGCGCCTGCAGAAGCTGGAGGTTGAGAGGGTTGGGACAGCTCTGAGCGGGCCAGGTAGTTGACGATGGCGCGGTCGTAAGCTAAGACCCGCTCAAAGGCGCGGCGGGCACACTGGAAGCGAAAGGCCAGCCGTTCCGCCTCGCTGGAGGAGCTAGAGAGCAGTTGCAAATACTGAGGGTACTGGCTGGGATCCGTGAGCACCGTAACATAGGGATAATTTTTGGCCGCTGCCCGCACTAACGTCGGCCCGCCGATGTCAATCTGCTCCAAAGCCTCCTCCAGAGCCACTCCGGGTTGAGCCACCGTCTGCTCGAAAGGGTAGAAGTTGACCACCACCAGTTGGATGGGCGGGATCCCCAGCGCCTCCAAGTCTGCCCGGTCTTCGCGGCGCTCCAGGCGAGCCAAAATGCCGCCGTAGATGCGGGGGTGCAGCGTTTTCACCCGTCCCCCCAGAATCTCCCGCGCACCGGTGTGGGCCGAGATGGGGGTAACCGGGATCCCAGCTTCAGAGAGCACCTTGGCCGTACCGCCGCTGCTGAGGAGTTGAAAGCCGTGCTCCTGGACAAGCGCCTCAGCCAGGGGGACAAGGCCGGTTTTATCAGAGACACTGAGGAGGGCCAAAGGGGGGAAGGGCTGAGTAGGCATAGGTTGTCGGTAGATACGCTGGTGGCCTCTGGATTCCACGCCATTTCCACGCCATAGGATAGCGCCCTTGCCAGAAAATCAGCAGCTTGTCCTAAAAAGCAACCCCAAGTGGGCAAAAAGGGCTCCCAGCTCTAGCGGGAAAGTGCTATGACAGGATGAGCGTGAGGTGCTGCTGGGAGGGGGTCATCCGGATCCTATGGCGAGAGTCCTGCAGCTTCTGATCCAGGGTTGGTACTACTCCATCCCCCTGTTGGCCTTCTCAGTTCTCTCGGTGGCTTGTTGCCTCGAGCGGGCCTTGTTCTGGTGGAAGGTTACCCATCGGCAGGAGGAGGTGGTGCGGCAAGCCCTCAGCCAGTACCGCCGCAACCCCAGGGCCGCCCAGTACCTGCTGGAGCAAAATGCCGACCTGCCCATTGCGCGCATCTTTTTGGCTGCCCTGGAGCTCAACGAAGCCAGCCCTGAGGATTTTAAACTGGCCCTTGAGACAGCCCTGGCAGCCGAAGTGCCGCTACTAAAGCGCTTCAACACTCTCTTTGACACGGTGATTACCGTTGCTCCCTTCCTAGGCCTCTTGGGCACGGTTACCGGCATCATCCAAATCCTCAGCTCCATCCAACTGGGGGATATTGGCGGCACCAATACGCAGGGGGTGGGACAAGGCATCGCCGAAGCCCTCTACTCGACGGCTTTCGGGTTGATCGTGGCTATTCCCACCTTGCTGATCTCCAATGTCTTTCGCTCTCTGTACCTGCGGCAACTCTCCAAGATCCAGGAGTACGGCGGCGAGCTGGAGTTGCTGCATCGGCAGCGGCTAGAGATGCAAGCCCAGCAGCTTCCCCAGTATTCCTACGCCAAGCCCGGCCCCAGCTCCACTCTTCCTCCCTACTCCCCGCTTGAGCCCTCCTAGCCTATGCGCATCCCAGAGGAGAACTTCAGGCCCGCCGAGATCAACATCGTGCCCTTAATCGATGTCATCTTCTCGATCTTGGTGTTTTTCGTCATCGCCAGCCTAGTGCTTACCCGCTCAGAGGCGCTCGATGTCAACTTGCCAGAGGCCTCCACAGCCGAAGCCCGCCGTCAGCCAGACGTTACCGTGAGCATCACGGCCGAAGGCCAAATTGCTGTCAACCGGCAGAAAATTGCCAATCTTGGTGCCCTGATCCCCGCGGTGGAACGTATTCTGGCCGAGAAGCCGGCTGAAGGGCGGCGCTTAGTGGTCATCAACGCTGACTTGGCCCTCTCCCACGGCAAGGTGGTGGAGGTCATGGATGCTCTGCAGCGGCTGCCCAACGTCAGCCTGGCGATCGCTGCCCGCCGCCCCAACAACCGCTGACCCCCTCTTCAAGCTGGGGGTGAGGATCCTCACCCTGCTCCCAGCAGTTGGATTAGCAGCGCCTTTTGCACGTGAAGGCGATTTTCCGCCTGATCCCAAACGCGGGACTGGGATCCCTCCAAAACCTCGGCAGTAATCTCCTCCTCCCGGTGGGCGGGCAGGCAGTGGAGCACAATTGCCTCCGGATCTGCGTGTTTCATGAGCTCGGCATTGACCTGGTAGGGCAGGAAGTGGGCTTTGCGGGCTGCCGCCTGATCCTCTTGGCCCATGCTGGCCCAGACGTCGGTATAGACCACCTGGGCTCCCGCAACGGCTTCGTAGGGATCCCGCACAACCAGCACCTGCGATCCCTGGGCCAAGGCCTGCGCTTCTGCCACCACTGCCGCATCCGGCTCGTAGCCAGGGGGTGTGGCAACGCGGATGTGGATCCCGCTTAGAGCACAGCCCAGCAGGAGGGAATGGGCAACATTGTTGCCGTCGCCACAATAGGCCAAGGTCAGGCCTGCCAGTTGCCCGAAGTTTTCCTGAATGGTGAGCAGATCGGCCAAAACTTGGCAGGGGTGAAACTGATCCGTGAGGGCGTTGATCACGGGGATCTCGGCATACTCGGCAAAGAGCTCCAGCTCCCGCTGGTCGTAGGTGCGAATGGCAATGGCGTCCAAGTAGCGGGAGAGGACGCGGGCTGTATCCGACAGGGGCTCGCCGCGGCTTATTTGCATTGCCGCTGGCACCAAGTCCAGGGTGCTGCCCCCGCACTGGGCCATGGCAACGGTAAAGCTAACCCGGGTACGGGTGGAAGCCTTCTGAAATAGCAGTCCCAGCACTCGACCCCGCAGGTCTGCCCGGTAGGGATCCCGCTTCAGTTCTGCCGCTTGGGCCAGCAAGGCCGACAGCTCCGCCGGGCTCAGGTCGCTGAGTTTGAGCAGATCCCGTCCGGCCAAGTTCAAATTCATGGATCCTGCCATCCTCGCCTACTCTGCCTGCCGACGATAAAGCCTTTCCCACCTAGGGTTAGCACCGCCTACCGAGAAGAGGAACGAACGACGCTGGAAGCCTGTTGCCGGCGGGCCGCAATTTGGGCCTGGAGGGCGCGAATGGCAGCCGCATACTGCGGATCAGCGGCAGTGGCTACCAGTTCGCGGTTCTTGCTGAGGCGCTTCAGATCTGCTTCCGACAGCTCCACCACAATGTCGGGAGTGATACCCTTTTGGTCAATCTCGGTGCCCTTGGGAGTGCGGTAGCGGGCAATGGTGACTGCCAACCCCGACCCGTCGGAGAGGGGATGCACCGACTGCACCAGGCCCTTGCCAAAGGTTGGCGTGCCAACGATCACAGCGCGCCGGTTATCTTGCAAGGCGCCGGAGAGGATCTCGCTGGCGCTGGCAGAACCCCCATCCACCAAGACGGCCAAAGGCTTGTCGGTGAGGGCGCTGTTGTTGGCCACAAGGCGATCCTGCTCCCCTTGCCGATTCACCGTCGAGACAATGCTCCCCCGATTGATCCACAGGCGCGCAATTTCGGCACTGGCGTGGAGCAGCCCCCCAGGATTGGCCCGTAGATCCAGCACGTAGCCAGCCACCCCTTGTTTTTCTAGGTCGCGAATGGCCTGGCGCACCTTTTCGGCGGCGTTGCCGGAAAATTGGGTGATGCGGATATAGCCAATGAGCAGGCCATTTTCTTTGCGAGCCTCGTGGCGTACTGTAGCTAGCTCAATTCTCTCCCGCACCAAGTCAAACACCTTCAGCCCTTCTCCCTCGCGGCGAATGGTTAGCCGCACCCGGGTGCCTGGCTCACCGCGAATGAGGCTGACGGCAGTATTGGTGTCCATGCCCTCGGTGGATCGGTCGTCGATACGCACGATAACGTCCTTGGACTTGATCCCAGCGCGATCGGCAGGGGATCCCTCAATTGGCGAGATCACAACCAGCTCATTGGTCTCCTGATCCACACCCAGCGTGATCCCCACGCCAGTCAGCTCCCCCGAGGTGTCGATCTGCATGCTGGCAAACTGCTCCGGATCCAAGAAGCGGGTGTAGGGATCGTTGAGCTTCTTGAGGGCCTCGCGAATGGCCTTGTAGGCCTCCTCGCGGGTGGCATATTCTCTGCTGAGCAGCTCGCGGCGCACCGCTTCCCAGTCGACGGAGTTAAAGGAAGGATCGACGTACTCCCGATTGACGATCTGCCAAACTTCGTCCACCACTTCTTTGGGATCCCGGCGAAACCCCGCCCAACCTGGCATGGATAGCTGCACGCCAACCAACGACACGGCTGTAACCACGGCAGCCGTTGCACTCACCACAAACCCACGTTTTCTCATCGGCTCTCCTGGAAAACACGGTACTGGTTGAAGATGGGCTGGGTTTTGCCAGACTAGGCTCCTCTAGGGGCAGCTAGCAGTGCCCAAATTCTGATAGGCTGCTGAGAGTGCTGCCCAGTTTTGCCCAAGCTAGCATAGGGATTCTGGCAAGGCTGCTCCCAGGATCCCATTAGATTGGAACTTTTTGTAGCCTTTTGGGTTGGGTTTTGTTGCCTCTCTGCCCATGTCTCCTGGAGCTCCTGCAAGAACTGCCAACTCCTCCCTGCTAGTCCAGGTGCAGACGGCTCGAGCTGCCGCCCAGCGCACAGCCACCTTGCCCACCGAGATTCGGGATGCGGCTCTCGAGGCCATGGCCACAGCTTTGCTGGAACAGCAAGAGGCCATCCTAGCGGCCAATCGGGAAGATCTGGAGCGGGCAGCGGAGCAGGTTAAAAGGGGGGAGTTGTCGGCTGCAGCCTATGCCCGCTTAAAGTTGGATGCCCACAAGTTGGCCGAGATGGTAGCTGGAGTCCAGCAGGTGAGGCGGCTGCCCGACCCGGTAGGGCGATCCCTCCTCATCCGCGAGCTGGACGAGGGGCTGGTGCTGGAGCGGCGCACCTATCCCCTGGGAGTGCTAGGCGTCATCTTTGAGTCGCGGCCCGACGCCCTGGTGCAAATTGCTGCCCTAGCGGTAAAGACGGGCAACAGCGTCCTGCTTAAAGGCGGATCGGAGGCGCTCTGCTCCTGCCAAGCGTTGATGGCCGCGCTGCAGGCGGGGCTGCGGCAAGTTCCCGACTTTCCTAGGGGATCTTTGCAGTTGCTCACCCGTCGCGAGGAGATTAAAGAGCTGCTGCAACTGGAAGGTCTGGTGGACCTAATCATTCCCCGCGGCTCCAGCAGCTTTGTCCGCTACATTATGGAGAATACCCGCATCCCGGTTCTGGGCCATGCGGATGGGCTGTGCCACCTGTACGTGGATCGGGCTGCTGATGTGGACATGGCGGTGAGGCTAACCCTAGATAGCAAAACCCAGTACCCTGCCGCCTGCAACGCCATCGAGACCCTGCTAGTCCATGCAGAGATTGCTCCCCGGTTTTTGCCTCTGGCCGTGCAAGCGCTGCGCGAGAAAGGGGTAGAGTTGCGCGGGGATCCCCGCTGCCGCGAGCTGGTGCCCGATCTGATCCCGGCCACTGAAGCTGACTGGAGCACTGAGTACGCCGACTTGATTCTAGCCATTAAAATGGTCGATTCCCTCGACGAGGCCATTGCCCACATTCAACGGTACGGATCCCGGCACACCGAGGCCATCGTGACCGAAGATGCCGTCGCTGCCCAGCGCTTTCTCGACGAAGTGGACGCAGCAGGGGTCTTTCACAACGCCTCCACCCGCTTTGCCGATGGCTTTCGCTACGGCTTTGGGGCAGAAGTGGGCATTAGCACCCAAAAGCTGCCACCCCGGGGCCCGGTAGGCTTGGAAGGCCTAGTAACCTACCGCTACCAACTGCGGGGGCGAGGCCATCTTGTAGCTGACTATACCGGCCCTCAGGCCCGTCCCTTCCTGCATCGGGATCGCTTAAACGTTACCGGCTTAGCCTAGAAGGGATCCCCTTGACCAGCTCGGTTGTCTTAACTTTTTTGGCTAAAAGTTGAGGTAAATTTTTAAAAGGTGGCCTTATGCGGCGCTTCTGGATTGGCCCTGTGCAGGCTGGACTTCTGTCCTCTCGCTAAGGAGCTTCACGGTTTTATGCCCGTTCGTCTGTACGTTGGAAATCTGCCGGCAGAGGTAGATCGCGAGGCCCTGGAGAAGCTCTTCAGATCTGCAGGTGAGGTCATTTCCACCAAGGTCATTCGGGATCGGAAGACCGGCAAGTGCCGCGGCTTTGGTTTTGTTACGGTAAGCACTGAGGAACAGGCGCAGCAGTATATCGAGAAATTCAACGGCCACAGCTTTGGCGACGTCAACTTGCGCATTGAACTTGCCCAGCCGCGCGAGAAACGGGAAGGTGCCGAAGCCAAAGCAGCAGTCTCCCCTTCCCCCGCCAAGGACTCCGCCCGGGAACCGGCCAAAGGTTCCAAAACGGCAGGGGAAAAGTCCGCCTCAGGCAAGAAGCAGCGCCAGCGTGTCAAGGCGGGCCCTGAGGCAAAAGAGGCTGTTGAGCCGGATCCCCGCTGGGCCAGCCAGTTGCAGCGGATCAAGGAGCAGCTTTTGCAAGCCACCCACTCCTAACCCCCCAAAGGGGTGGTAGACAGGGCTGCTGCCTGGGCTTAGCCTAATAAAAGCTTGTACTCGAGGGGGAGTTGGGATGGGAAGTCTGGCGAGGGCTTTTGGCAGGTGGGGACAAGGGCTGGCCAAGCTCGGCCTGCTCGGCATGCTCCTAGTTTGGCTGGGAATGAGCGGCACGGCACCTGTTGTCTTTGCAGCTCCGGCAGACCTGGAGAAGCAGGTGCTGGAGATCATCCGCAAGAATCCGCAGGTGATCCTGGAGGCCGTGCAGGAGTACCAGCAGCGGCAGTATGAAGAGCAGCAGCGGCAACAGCAGAAGCTAGCAGAAGAGTTTGGCCGGCAGTTGCGGCAGAACCCCCGCGCTGTCATTGGCGATTCCCCCAGAACCGGCTCCGAGTCCTTGCGGCTAGTTTTGGTGGAGTTTTCCGACTTTCAGTGTCCCTTCTGTGCCCGTGCCCATCAGACTCTGAAGGAGTTCATGGCTAGACATGGGGACGAGGTAACCTTGGTGTACAAGCACCTGCCCTTGACCAGCATTCACCCTGAGGCGATGGCGGCAGCGCGCGCCGCTTGGGCTGCTCACCGCCAGGGCAAGTTTTGGGAGTTCCACGACGAGCTGTTTGCCAACCAGTCCCAGCTAGGGGAGGAGTTTTACGTAGCTACAGCCCAAAAGCTGGGCTTGAACGTGGAGAAGTTCAATCGGGATCGGCGCAGCCGGGCGGCAGAGCGGGCTGTACAGCGAGACATGGATCTGGCCTCTCAACTGGGCATCAGCGGTACCCCCCATTTCATCTTGAACGGCATTGCCTTCTCGGGGGCTCAGCCTTTGGAAGTGTTTGAGCAGACGCTGCAACAGGCCAAGCAGGCTCGCTAGGACTCCACCCCTGTCTCCCTCTCACGGCACGGCAGGCCTGAAGGGGGAGCATTTACTTCACCGGCAAAATGCGGGCATCAAACCCCGCCTCGGCTAGGCTGCGCCGCGCTCGTTCGGCATTGGCCCGCTGCCGGTAGGTGCCCACCTGAATCACTGAGCCGCGCACAAAGGCATCGGGCGCAAACTGCCGCACCTTGGGCAGCGCCTCTTCGCCAGCCTGAACCACCACCCAAAACCCGGCCGAGCTAGCCTCAGGCAAGGAGGGAGGAGAATCCCGAACCAGGATAGGTTGGGAGCGGCGCAGGTCAGCGGGAAAGATCCCTGCCTCGTAGCCGTGGCTAGCTAGGTAACGCACTTGCTCGCTGGCCGTTGCCAGATCGGCAAAGCCGCCGGTGCGCACAACCCGCCGGCTGTCGTAGATTAGGGGCAGGGATCCCGGCAGCAGGTGCTCCAAAGCAGCCAATTTCTCGCCGCTGGGATCGGCCACCAACACCCAATAGCGTTCCCCTTGGGCAGGCTCCTCAGGTGGTGAAGCGGCATTCTCTTCTGCCAGCGACACGACCACTGCCGGCAAGCCCTGAGCAGTCAGCCAACGGGCCTGTTCCTGCGCCAGTGATAGGCGAGAGAAAGTCCCCGTCTGTAGGGCAGGCTGGCCGCGGTAACGCACCTCTATAGCCTGGGGAAAGAAGCGGCGCACCCGCTCCTCCAGCCGTGGATCTCTGCTGGGGTTGGGCACTTGGGTGGCAAAGGGCCGCTGCGGGTCGAAAGGGGGAGCCGTTGGCGGGGCAAGAAAGGCCGGCGGCAGGGGTGGATCCCTGTCTTGGCGGCTCACCACCCGCACGGGCAGCCCTAGCTGTTCCAACTCGGCCTGGCGGCGTTGGGCGTGGCTGCGGTTGACAAACGTTCCCGCCAGAATGAAGACCTGGCCATCCCCCTGCACAAAATAGGCATCCGGCACCTGCCTGCGCACCTGAGCTAAGGCTTCTGGTCGCTCAGCCAGGACATGGACTTGGTAACGGATTAGGGCAAAGGCAGGCGGCAAGGCAAGGAGACTAGCCACCAGGGAGCTGCCCCACCAAGCCGCCATTGTCAGCCTTGGCCAAGCCCTGCTAGGCAAGAGACTAGTCTCTCCCCCCCACCTAGCCCACGGTTGGTCTCTCCTTTGGCGGCAGTGGCGCAGCCCAGCGTTCACAGGAGAAGCGCAATGAGGTCTACCTCCAGTATAGTGAGGAGGATTTGGCAACGCTTGCTGCCTGCACTCCCTAGAAGCGACGGCGACGGTAGCTGTAGCGACGCGGGGCAGCAGGGGCAGGGGATCCTCCTAGGGAAAAGCGAATAATCTCAGTCTTGTAGGGTTGGGAGCCTTCCGTGTAGCGGGCAAGCTGAATAGCGGATCCCTGGCCAGAGGGAAGAGCTGGCAGAGAGGAATCTGGCCAAGCAGCTTCGAGGGCGATGAAAAACTGCGAGCGCAGCAGCACCTCCCAGGGGGAAAGGGGCTTGGTTTGCTCGGGCACCAGGCGGCCTAGCGCAATCTGAAGACGCGGCCCCCCTTGCCGGGATCTCCAGAGCTGACGCGCCAAACTCCCCAGGGACGCCTGCTCAGAGGCTCGGACCAGCAGCTTCAGTCCCCTCAGGGGGTTGAGGCTGTAGGTAAGTAGGAGAGAGTACATCGGCAGCCAGCCAGCGGAGGAGCGTTTTGAAGTAAGCTCAAAAAGGATCTCTAGGCTCACTGTAGCACTGCCATTTGGCTATCTAACTCCGGCGATGGCGGCAATCCTCGAGCAGCGCTGGCTACTCCAGCCTGAGGACCAGCCAAGGGCGCGCCAGTTGGCGGAGGCGGTGGGGATTTCGCCTCTGCTGGCTCAGATCCTGCTCAACCGCGGCCTCCGCAGCCCTGCCGAGGTTCGCCACTACCTGCAGCCGGATCCCTCCTGCCTGCCGCCGCCCAGCCGGGACTTCGCCGACCTGCCCCTGGCGGTAGAGCTGTTGGAGAAAGCCCTGCGCCAGCAGGAGCCCATCGCCATCTGCGGCGACTACGATGCCGACGGCATGACCAGCACAGCCCTGCTGCTGCGGGCGCTGCGGGGCACGCCGGTGGTTTACCGCATTCCCAGCCGCCTTACGGAGGGCTATGGCCTTAACAGCCGCATGGTGCAGGAGCTGCACCGCGAAGGGGTGCGCCTTATCCTCACCGTAGACAACGGCATCGCTGCCCACGAGCCCATCCGTTTAGCCAAAGAGCTGGGGCTGGCGGTGATCGTGACCGATCACCACGATCTGCCCTCCCAATTGCCCCCTGCCGACGCCATCCTCAACCCCAAGCAGCTCCCAGAGTCGTCTCCCTACCGGGGAATGGCCGGGGTGGGGGTGGCCTACCTACTGGCCCAGGCCTTGGCGGAGCGCCGCGGCGATGAACGGCTAGGGCGAGTGGCGCTGGAGCTGTGTACAGTGGGCACCATTGCCGATTTGGCCCCTCTGACAGGGGTAAACCGCCTCTGGGTGCAGCAGGGGCTAGCCCTTTTGCCCACTTCCCAGGTGGCCGGGATCCGCGCCCTCTTGGCGGTGATGGGAATGACGGGATCCCCGGAGGAGCTGCGGCCAGAGTGGGTAGGGTTTGGCTTGGGGCCCCGCATCAACGCCATTGGGCGAATTGGCCGACCGGCAATGGGGATTCAACTGCTGACCACCGACGATCCCCAGCAGGCGGAGAAACTTGCCCGCCGCTGTGAACGCCTCAACCAGGTGCGGCAGGAGATGTGCAGCCGCATCGAGGCCGAGGCTTTGGAGCAGATTGCCCAGCGAGGGTGGGATCTGCCGCAGGAGCGGGTGTTAATCCTTTTGGGAACCCCCCAGCAGCGCTGGCACAAAGGGGTCATTGGCCTGGTGGCCGCGCGGCTGGCGGAGCGCTTTGGCTGTCCAGTATTTATCGGCAGCCAGTCGCGCCAGGGGGAGATTACTGGCTCGGCGCGGCAGGGGATCCCGGAGTTCGACGTGTTCCAGGCCCTGGAGTTCTGCAAAGATCTGTTTACTAAGCATGGCGGCCACCCAGCCGCCGGCGGCTTTAGCCTAAAAGCAGAGAACTGGCCCCTTTTGGAAAAGCGGCTGCGGCAATTGGCCCAACAGCGCCTGCAGCCAGAACAAATCCGGCCCCTGGTGCAGATTGACCTGGAGGTGGCGCTAGCTGACCTCACTCTTGACCTCTATCAAGAGTTGCAGCGCCTCCAGCCCTGCGGTATCGGCAACCCGGAGCCGGTCTTCTGTAGCCGCAACCTGCAGGTGTTGCAACAGCAGCGATTTGGCCCCCGACCTGGGGCTGTGGGCGGTGTTTCCTCAGCCGAGGATGCCCCCAGCCACTTGAAGCTGCTGCTGCAGGATCCCCCTGAGTCCTGCCGCTCCCCCCTGGGAGCCAGGGCCCGCCGCCGTCCCCTTTGGGCCACTGTCTGGCGAGGGGCCGCAGCCTATCCCCTGCCCGAGCGGATTGATGTTGCCTACACCCTCAAAGCCAGGCGGTGGGAAGACGAGACCCAACTAGAGCTGGAAATTCTCGGGATCCGGCCTGCCCAAGCGGCTAGTCCCGGAAAATCCTCCCCCTCCCAACAGAGAAGGGATCTCTCCCCCCTTCTTCTCTACCGCCCTGCTCCGCCTCTCATCCGACCGCTGCGGTGGCAGGTTGTGGACCGCTTTTCTGACCTCCTGCCCCAGGCGCAGGGAACCATCCTCTTCTACGGCTTTCGCCGTCCCACCTTGGTTCTGGCACCTGAGCGGCGCTCTCCGCTGACTCTTGACTACGACCGCCCCCAGGCGGGCCGCCGCTACGACCAATTGTGGCTGTGGAGCTGGCCCCCCTCTTTGGAGCACCTCAAGTGGCTGCTCCACTGCCTTTCTGGCGAAGCGCCGCTCATTGCCGTGCATCAGCAGACCGTGCCCCTACCCTCCGCGGCCACCCTACAACGGCAACTGCGCCACTACCTGCAAACCTATCCCCAGGTGGATCTGTTGCGCCTAAGCCAGCAGTGGTGGCTGTCGCCAGCGCTCCTGGTGGCGGGCCTGCGTTCGTTGGGGCATGCTTGCCCTGAGTTTGGTCCAACGGGATCCCTGGAAGAAGAGCTGGAGGCCCAACGGGCCTGGTACCGCAGCTCCTGGGAGCAGGTGGCTGCTCTGCTTCAGGGATCCCCAACGCCGCTGCTGCGCTATGGGGCTTAAACTGCTGCTTGGCTCTGACTACCACGGCAACGACCGGCTGATCCGGCAGGCCCTGGCTTATCTGCCGCAGGTGGATGGCTACATCAACTGCGGCGATTTCTGCTCCAAGGCCGGCAAGCCCTCCCGCAACGCCACCCAAGGCTTTCATCCGGCAGCCCCAGCCGAGGTAGCCCAGCTGCAGTCTTTTCTGGCGGCAGTGGATGGGCTAGGCAAGCCCTGGCTCTTTCTGCCCGGCAACCACGACCCAGCCGCCACAGTGTTGGAGGCCCTGGCCGGCAATTGGGGACAGGCCATTACCCAGTCCTGTTGCTTTGAGTGGCTAGGGCTGCAGGTGCTGGCAGTGCCCTGGACGCCTCCCTGCGGCTGGAGCTGGACGCTTACCCGCAGTCACCTGCAAGAGCTACTTGCCCTTTACAGCCAACTGCCGCATCGCATTGACCTGCTGCTTAGCCACGCGCCGCCGCGGGGCTTGTTGGACGAAGGGGGCAAGTGGTACCACCGCCGCATGCCTACTCTGCGTCCCCTTTTGGATCTGCTCCAGCCGCGCTACTACATCTGCGGCCACATGCACTGGGATGGGGGAAAGGTAGAACGGTGGGGATCTACCCTCGTCATCAACACAGCCTTGCACAACATGCTTTTGGAGATCCACTGAGAAGCAGAGAGCGCGGGCTTAACGGCCAGAGAGGGTAGCCCTGCAGATTGCAGCCAAGCGCTCGGCTAAGATAGCGGAGCCAGATGAGTTTCACTCCCCATGCCCCGTTCCCTAGTTCTGGCCAGCAGCAACCCCGGTAAATGGCGGGAGTTCCACGCCTTTTTCCAGGCCCATGCTCCCCGGTGGGAGTTGCGTCCCCTGCCGGCAGCGATAGAAGTGGAGGAAAGCGGCAGCACGTTTGTCGAAAATGCCCTTCTCAAAGCCAAGGCCGTAGCAACGGCTCTGGGGGAGTGGGCCATTGCCGATGACTCTGGCCTGGCGGTGGCAGCCCTGGGGGGTGCCCCTGGGGTTCATTCGGCCCGCTATGCCCCTGACGATGCCGCCCGCATTCAGCGACTGCTGCGGGAGATGGAAGGGATCTCCAACCGCCAAGCTACCTTCCACTGCGCCATCGCTGTAGTGGATCCCCAGGGCCAGGTGCAGGCACTGGTAGAGGCTCTCTGCCACGGGGAAATCTTGACCCAGCCCCGGGGAGAGGGGGGGTTTGGCTACGACCCGCTCTTCTGGGTGCCAGAGGTGGGGCTGACTTTTGCTGAGATGAGCCCAACGCAAAAAGAAGCCGTCAGCCACCGCGGCCAGGCCTTGAGGGCTCTCAAGGAGCAGTTGCTTATCCTGGAGCGCCGTCTAGGCTAGCTTGGAGAAAGGGCTGCAAGTCCAACTCGGTCTAGGAAGATGGGAGTGGCAGTCTTGCGTTGGGAGCCTGAAGAATGACCTTCTCTGAGGAGCGCGATCCAGACCGTTTTCCAGACGCAACGGCTGCTAGCGGCCAGGGGAATGCCTCCGCTCCCAGCAGCTCGGAGTCCCAAGGCCGGCGTTCCCCACCTCCCCTGCCGGAGGAAGGTCCTGGCCCCTCTGAGGAAAGTGCGGAAGACTGGCTGGAGGATGAAGAGGCCCAGAACGACGGGAAGGCGTCCGCCGCTCCTCTTGCCAGGCGCGCGCTGCCAGCGGAGGAGGCTAAAGAGAGGGCCACCCCAGGCCGAGAAGCTGCTGCTGGATCTTCGCGGGCTGCTGATCGCGTCAGGGGGACGGCGTCCTCTCGGCCCGGCTCTGCTGGACAAGCCTTGGTTCCCCGGCGCCTTGTCTCTAGCAACCGGGGCTTTGAGGGATCCGCCCGCTCTTCCGCCTATGC
This sequence comes from Synechococcus sp. R65.1, assembly GCF_047461755.1. Lineage (NCBI taxonomy): Bacteria > Bacillati > Cyanobacteriota > Cyanophyceae > Synechococcales > Synechococcaceae > Synechococcus > Synechococcus sp. R65.1. Next base: position 80,419 of record NZ_JANSHU010000001.1, read on the forward strand.
CAGCTCCTACAGGGGTGACGATGGCTCCACCTCCAGCTACGGGGGAAGAGGAGGATATGGAGGGGGAGGCCGCAGAGGCAGATCTTCAGGGGGGATCTCCTCCTCGGATCTGACGGCTTTGCTGGTGGTGGCCCTGCTGGCTTTTTTCGGAGGGTTTGCCATCCGCAACATCTTTGCCGAGTCGGGCGGCTTTGACGATGAGCGCCCCATTCGCGCTGCCAATGTGCCGGCGGCTTTTCGGGATTTTTGCTTTGCCTACAACGGCACCGCCTCCTTTACCGTGGTCCAACTCACCAGTGTCTCTGCCCTCACCGTGGCCTCGGTGCCCATCTACAAAGTGGATACCTGCACCATTCCCGTCAGCCAAACGGCCAATGCCCTGCAGGCCTTGGGCATCCGCGGACGGGCCAACACCCTGGGCCCCCAACTGGGGGGCTCCAACCTCACCCTCATCCAGCTTCCCTTGGCCAGTAGCTTAGCCCGCGCCCTCTACAGCCAGTTTCCCGGCTTGGCTGCCCAAGGCGACAAGGCGCAGGTTTTGTCCCAATTGGAAACCACTATCAACAACGCCCTGCGTTCCAACCTCGAAGGGCTGGCCCTGCAAAACCTGCAGCCCACCAACATCCCCGATGTGTACGTGATGGTGCCAGGCCACTCCTTTGACTTGCAGCCGCAGCTTGAGCTGCGCTAGTCCTTCGGCCAGGGATGGAGAGGTGTTCATCACCCTAGAAGGTGGGGAGGGGGTAGGTAAAACTACCCAGCAAGCCCTGCTTGCGCAGCAGCTTTGCCAGGCGGGCTATCCCTGTCTGTGTACCCGCGAGCCGGGAGGGACGGCGCTGGGCCGGGCGCTGCGGGAGATCTTGTTGCATGGGGATCCCCTGACGCCGCTGGCTGAGTTGTTTCTGTACGCGGCAGACCGGGCTGAGCATGTGCAAAAGTGTATTCTTCCGGCTTTGGCAGCCGGCCAGGTGGTGGTTTGCGACCGCTTCACCGATTCCACCCTGGCCTACCAGGGCTACGGACGGGGGCTGGATTTGCAGCAGGTTCGCCAGCTTAACCACTTGGCCACTGGCGGTCTGCAGCCGCATCTCACCCTATGGCTGGATCTCCCGCCAGAGGTGGGGCTAGCGAGAAAGGCCTCCGGCCCGCTGGCGCGAACCGGGCTTGCCGACAGGCTCGAACAGGAGCGCCTGGAGTTTCACCGCCGCGTCCACCAGGGCTTCCAAGCTCTGGCCGCTGCCGAGCCGCAGCGGATTGTCCGCATTGACGCCGGGGGATCCCCCCTGGAGGTGGCTGCCCGCATCTGGTCGGTGGTCAAGCCTCGCCTGCTGACAGCAGTCCCAAGGCCCTAGACGCTGTCCCAGGGATAAAGGTTAAGATTTGGTTAAAAAGGGGGGAGCAGGGAGCGGCTCAAGCTAGGCTAGCCTGCCTAGGGCAAGGGGGTTTTGCCGCTCCTTAGAGTTGTTGTCGTGGGTAGAGGAGACTTGCGGTGGACATCATTGCTGCTGAATCGAAAACTGAGAGCCTCGGCAAGACGGAGTCCTCGGAGTCACTCTTGCTCTCGTCTTCGAGCTTGCCCCCGCTAGCTGCTTTGGCCCACCAACTGCTGAGCCAGCAATGGCAGCGGCTGCAGAAGCATGTGGGGAGAGTGCTCAAGCACCACCCGGAGGCGGCAGAATCCCTTCATCAGATCCGGGTGAGCTTGCGCCGCATCGGCACCTGGGCGGAAGTGTTTCAGGGATCCCTGCGCCTGCCCAAGCCGCTCAGGCCCAAACGTTTGCGAAAGTTGATCAAGACGCTAGGCCAGCAGCGGGATCTGGACGTGTTGCTAGAAATCCTCCACGAGCCCTGTTGGCAAGGGATCCCGGCAGACCAGCAGGCGGAGCTAGAGAAGCTGAAGGAAAAGCTGCAGCGGCGCCAAGCTCAAGCCGAGAAACACTCCCGCCGCATTCTGGCAGAGGAGGACTTCCTGAAGTTCCAGGCTGCTTGCGAAGAGTGGCTGGTTTCTCCTCGCTACCGGCCTGCGGCCCAGCTTCCTGTGCAGGAGAGCTTGCCCCATCTTTTGGCGCCGCTAGTAGCGGCGTGGTTCCTGCAGCCGGGTTGGCGGATCCCAGCCTTCCCCGAAACCGAAGCTCAGGCTGAACAACTGCATGACCTGCGCAAAGCCACCAAACGCCTGCGCTACCAGCTAGAGTTTTTTGCCCCCTTCTACGGAGAGACCCTCCAAAGCTGGGTGAAGGCCCTCAAGCGTCTGCAGGAACAGTTGGGCCGCTTTAATGACTTGCAAGTTCTCCAGGCCCAGCTACCTGCCGACTCAAGCTTGCAGAACTGGCTGCAGGAACAACAGAAGCTGGCTCTCCAAGATTGGCCCGCGCAGCAACAGCGTTACTGTAACCCTGCCGAGCAGCAGCGGCTATATCAGTTGCTCTTCTTGGTTGGGGAGAACAGCAACGGGGAAGTCCAGGTGGTAGGCTAGAGCAGGGGTTTGAACCGCAGTTGGCCGGACAGGATCGCTCCAGATCCATGGCTAGGTGTAAGGGCGACGTCCAGCTCCACTAGGTTTGAAAATGCCCATGAAAAAGAGAATTGCCACGGCCGTTGCTTTGCTCTGCTGTCTACTGGCCCTACTTTTCTTTTGGCGCTTAGGAACTGCTGCCCGAAAACCAACCCTCCAACTCTACATCTGGTCGGAATACATTGACCCAGCCATTCTCACGGCCTTTGAGAAAGCCACTAACAGCCGCGTAGTGGTGAGTGTGTACGAGTCCAACGAGGACATGATTGCCAAGCTGCGGGGGGGCGGCGTCAGCCAGTACGACATTGTCGTGCCCACCGACTACGTTGTGCCCAACATGGTGGAGCTGGGCCTGCTGCAGCCTCTCAACAAAAACCTCATTCCCAATCTCCGCAACCTGGACGAGAAGTTTGTCGGCTTGCCCTTTGACCCAGAAAACACCTACACCGTTCCCTACCAGTGGGGCACCACCGGCATTGGCTACCGCAAAGACCGCCTGCCGGAAAACTTTGAGCGTTCCTGGGGGCTGATCTTTGATCCTAAGCAGCAGTACGGCCCCTTTGTGATGATCGACGAGATGCGCTCTATGCTTGCGGCTGCCGCCTTCTACCTGGGCTTTGACCCCAGTACTACCGTTCCCGCAGAGCTGCAGCAGATTCAGGAGCTGTTGATTCAAGCCAAACGCCGCAGCGCCGGTCTCATTGGCGGGGTGGGCGGCAAAAATCAACTGGTCTCCGGAACAGCCAACGTGGCGGTTGTCTACAGCGGCGATGCCCTGCAAGCTGCCGAAGAAAATCCCAACATTGGCTACTTTGTCCCCCGCGAGGGCGCCCACATTTGGCTTGACGTGATGGCTATCCCTGCCAAAGCTCCTAACCCAGAGCTGGCCAACCGCTTCATCAACTTCATTCTGGAGCCGGAAATTGGCGCCCAACTGAGCAACTACAACCGCTTTGCCACCCCCAACGCTGCTGCCCTACCCAGGATCAACCCCCGGGATCGCCAAAACCCAGCTATCTATCCCGATGAGACGACCTTTGCCAGGCTAAAGTACCTCAAAGTGCTGTCGCAGGAGCAGCTACGTCTGGTTGACGCTGTCTGGACTGCCGTCAAAAGCAGCTAGGGATCCACTGCCTGCGGCTTGTTAGCTCTCGACACAAAACTTGACACTTTTTAATATCTGAGCCACATTGGGAATGTCACCTACTGATGGAGTTACAGCCATGGAAAACCAAGAAGCTAAGTTTGGCTTTACGCCCTTTGCCGAAAAATGGAATGGCCGGCTGGCGATGCTGGGCTTTGTAATCGGCGTTTTGACCGAGCTGCTCACGGGCCAAGGGATCCTCTCTCAAATCGGCCTGATGTAATCCCAAGCCCTGGCACAGACCCTTTCTGCTCGGCTGGCAGCCGAGCTTTTGCTTTGCTGAGGCTCTACCCCCTACAAATTCTGCAAGTACTGGCAAATGTCGGCTAGGATGCGCTCCAGCTCCTCTAGGCCCTGGGAAGCCCTGGCCCATTCTGGTGCAGCACTGTCCAGGGATCCCTGCTGGGCCAGTTGCACCCCCAGGTGCTCGAGCTCGCGGGCTGCTTGAGAAAAGGCATGGGCCCCCACGTTGGCGCTGGCTCCCTTGAGGCGGTGGGCAATTTTCCTCAAGTCTTCAGCATTACCCGCTGCAACGGCTTGGCGCAGCCGCGGCAACTGGTTCTGGCAATCCTGGACGAACACCTGCAGCAGCTCCCGCTGAAACTGGCTGTCGCCGCCCGTAACCCGCTCCAAGCAAGCCGAGTCGATGGGATAGGGCAGCGTGGGATCAGAGTTGCCGCTGGCACCCTTAGGAGAAGGCGGAGCGGGCGAAGCCACCTCGGAGGTAGGCCCATTGGCTGCTCCTAGTGCGGAGGAGGCGATCTGGCGGCTCCAGTAGTTGATCACTCTCTCCAAATCCTCCTTTAGCACCGGCTTACTGAGATAGTCGTCCATCCCTGCTTGCAGGCAGCGCTCCCGATCCTCGTGCATAGCGTTGGCCGTGATGGCAATCACCACGGTGTGGTGGCCAGATCCCTGCTCCCGCTGGCGCAGACGGCGCGTGGCCTCGTAGCCATCCATTACTGGCATTTGGCAATCCATGAAAACGAGGTCGTACTTGACTTGCTCCAGCAGATCCAACACTTCTTGGCCGTTGGCCACCACATCCGCCAAGTAGCCCAAGCTCTGGAGCTGGCGCAGGGCCACCTTCTGGTTGACGGGGTTGTCTTCTGCCAGCAGAATGCGCAGGGATTGCTGGGGACGGCTGGGTGAGGGCGCACTTTGAGAAGAGGCAGTGCTCATAGATAGCAGCGAAGTGGCCAGGCCAGAGGATTTGCCCAGCGCCATGACCAGCGCTTCCTGCAGGCGGCTTTGTTTTACCGGCTTAACCAAGTAGGCGGCAAAGCCAATCTCGGCGGTGCGGCGGGAGTGCTCCCCCACTCCCAGTGAAGTCATCATCACCAGTTGCGTCTGGGACAGTTCCGGGTCGGCTTTGATCCAACGGCCCAGGGTCTCCCCATCCACCTCTGGCATTTGCATATCCAAAACGGCCAGGGGGAAGGGTCTGCCCTCGCGAACGGCTTGGCGCAGTTTGTCCATGGCCTGATAGGCATTTTCGGCCTCTTCCACCACCATTCCCCAAGCCGTGGCCTGGCAGCGCAGGATCTTGCGATTGGTGGCATTGTCGTCCACCACCAACAGTCGCTTGCCCTGCAAATCCACCGGGACCCGAGCAGAAGGCTGGGAAAGCTGCTGGGCATAGGGCTGCCGCTCCAGGGTCAGCTCAACGCTGAAGGTGCTGCCCTGTCCCTCCTGGCTTTGCAACGAGATGGTTCCCCCCATCAGTTCTGTCAGTTGTTTGCAGATGGCCAAGCCCAGTCCCGTACCTCCGTATTTGCGGGTAGTAGAGGCATCCACCTGGCTAAACGGTTGAAACAGCTTGCTCTGCGCCGCCGCCGGGATCCCGATCCCGGTATCTCTCACCGAGAGCTTGAGGTGGGCATGGGTAGCGGTTTCTTGCAGCACCTCTGCTTGGATCACCACCTCTCCTCGGTGGGTGAACTTAATGGCGTTGCTTACCAAATTGTTGAGGATTTGCCGTAGTCGCGAGGCATCTCCCCGCAGGTAGCGCGGCACTTCCGGCGGCATGAGCACTGCCAGCTCCAGGCCCTTGGCGTGGGCAGTGGAAGCAAACAGATCCGC
>NZ_JANSHU010000001.1:86259-189805 GCF_047461755.1 Synechococcus sp. R65.1
TAGCGCGGCACTTCCGGCGGCATGAGCACTGCCAGCTCCAGGCCCTTGGCGTGGGCAGTGGAAGCAAACAGATCCGCCACCTCTTCTAGACACGAGCGGAGATCAAAATCCAGGATCTCCAGCTCCATTTCCCCGGCCTCCAATTTGGAGAAGTCCAGGATGTCGTTGATGAGGGTGAGCAGCGCATCGCCGCTGACGCGGATAGTCTCCACAAAATCCCGCTGCTCTGGGGTAAGGGGCGTCTCCAGCAACAGACCCGTCATCCCCAACACCGCGTTCATGGGAGTACGGATCTCGTGGCTCATGGTGGCCAAGAAGCTGCTCTTGGCCTGGGCAGCTTGCTCTGCCGCTTTGCGGGCTTGTTCCAGCTCGAGGCTGCGCTTTCTCTCCCGCTCCAAAAGGGCTGCTTGGGTGAGGGCAATGCCGATTTGGTTGGCCAGTTGCGATAGCAGCTCAATCTCAAACGGCTGCCACTGGCGGGGTGCCGAGCACTGGTGAGCCAGCAACAGCCCCCACAGCCGCTGCTCCATCAATAGGGGCACCACCAGGTTGGCCTTGACCTGCATTTTTCGCAGCAGCTCCAGGTAACAGGGCTCCAGCCCTTCGGTCTCCACGTTGCTGACGGCGCAAACCCGGCCCTGGCTGTAGAGCTGGGCGTACTTTTCCTGAAAACAGGGATCCTCGATCACCTCTCCCATCAAGGAGGGGATCCCCGGCTGAGTTTTCTCGTTGGAGATGATCCCGGATCCATCCGGCTGGAAGTGATAGACCAAAACGCGATCTGCCTTGAGCAGGGCTTGGATCTCCGTCACTGCCGTTTCCAGGATCTCGGCAATATCCAAAGATTGGCGGATCTTTAAGCTAAGATCGGCCAGGAGTTGAGCCCGCCGGCTCTGGCGCTCCAGCTCTTCGGCAGCTTTTTTGCGCTCGGTGATGTTGCGGAAGATGCCCCGCGTGGCGACCATCACCCCATCTTCAAAGCGGCAGTTGACATTGCCCTCCACCCAGACCGTTTCCCCGTTAGCAGTTACAAAGGCCGCCTCGACGTTTTCCAATAGCTCTCCTGCCATGAGCCTTTGAAAAAGCATCTGGCAGTGTTGCCGATAGTCGGGGTGGATGATGTCGAAAACCCTCATTTGCTGGATTTGAGTTTCGTCGTAGCCCAGGGTTTCTTTCCAGGCGCGGTTGACATACAAAAAGCGCCCTTCGGCATCCACGCTCTGGATGAGGTCGCTGGCATTTTCAAAGAGATCCCGGTAGCGCTCTTCGCTTTCTTTCAGGGCCAGCTCTGCCAGCTTGCGGTCGGTGATGTCGAGACCGGTGCCTATGACAAACTCCACCTTGCCATCGGCGCTGACCAGGGCAGTGTTGGTCCAAGCAATCAGCCGCAAGGCCCCCTGCTTGGTGCGCCAGAAGTTTTCATGGCGGTTCAAGAATAGGGAGGGATTGCCCCTGAGCTGTTCAAAAGCCTGCTTTACACCAGGCACATCCTCCGCTGGGATCAAACCCAAATCCCACAGCAGCCGGTTCTTAACTTCTGCCAGCGAGTAGCCAGAGAGTTGCTCGGCGGCCCGGTTAAAGCGCAGGATGCGCCCTTCCGGATCCATGACCACCACCAGCGCCCCTGCCGTATCGATAACCGCGTTGGTAAAATCTCGCTCTTGCTTGAGGGATCGTTCTGCCTCTTCTCGCTCGGCAGTCTCCCGGCGGATGAGGAAGTAAACGGCGCTCAGAACCAGGTAAGTGAAAATCAGCCCCCCCAGGGCAACAAGATTGGTTCTCACCCAGGTTAACTGCAGTTCCTGATTGCGTTGCTCCAGAAGGCGATTCTCCTCCTGCTGCAGCACCCGAATCAACTCGACAATTTGCTCCGTTAACCTTGGCCCTTCGCTGCTTTCTAGAGCTTCCTGAACGGCAGGTAGCCCCTCTTGCTCCCTCAGCCGGATCAAATCCTGGAAAACCCTCAGCCGTTGCTCCAGCAGCAGCTCTAGGCGCTCCAGGCGCTCTTGCTGCAGGGGGTTGTCAGCAGTGAGCTCTTTCAACAAGCGCAGATGGGTGGAGGTGGCTTCAAGGCTGGCTTGGTACTCACTGAGATAGCGAGGATTATTGGTCAGAAGATAACCATATTGACCGGCCTCGGCGGCTCCGGTTTCCGCCAACAATCCCTCCAAGCTTTGGATTGCTTTCAGAGTGTGGGCCACTCGGCTTGTCAGTTGCGGCAGTTGAGAGGCATTCCGCTGAGCTGAGTAGGTGATCCCGCCCAAAAGCAAGGCAGCCAGGCCAAAACCGGCGGTAACTTTGAGGAGAAAGCGGTTTTTGCGGGCAGGTTTAGTATCCCCCGACTTAGGCAGCAGAGGCGTCTGAGCCAGTTCCCTCAAGCTACGGCGCAGCTCCAACTGAGCTACTACCTGATGGGCCAGAGCCTTGAGCTGCTCCAATTGCTCCGGGCTAAGCTGCCGAGGCTGATAATCGATAACGCAAAGCGTGCCTAAGGCTTGCCCTTCTGGAGTTACCAGAGGGATGCCAGCATAGAAGCGGATGTGGGGCTCTTGCGTAACAAGCGGGTTGTCGGCAAAGCGCGGATCCTGGGTAGCATCGGGCACCACCAGCGGCTCTTGGGGAGACAAGATGGCGTGGGCGCAGAAGGCCACATCCCGGGGAGTCTCCTGCACATCGACGCCGAATTTGGCTTTAAACCACTGGCGGTGTTCGTCGACAAGGCTGACCAGGGCAATGGGCGTGCCGCAGATGTAGGCGGCAAGGCGGACGATCTCGTCAAAGGCAGTTTCAGGTGCCGTATCGAGAATCTGGTACTGCCGCAGGGCAGCCAGCCGCTCTTTTTCGTTGGGAGGGAGGGGGGCTTTGGGCATAGGCCAGGAAGGGTTCCGATCCACCGATCTCGGAGGTCGATAGTCTCAAGGTAAAAGAGGTAACCCCAGCATAACCTCCAAGCCTCTCCACCGGAAGCTACAGGGATCCGCTCTCCAAGCCCGCTTCCTGCTGGATGAGCTGTCTGCATTCTCGCCCTGCTCAGCAGCTCCGTCAGACGAGGCAAAATTACAGGCCCAGACCTGACCTATCCAGATCCGCTGTAGGCAGAAGAGAAAAAAGCTGGTCGGATCTCAGTCTCGACATTCGTACTGGTGTCAAAGCCAGGGAAGATTGATACAATAAACTCCAATCTATGGTGTTAGTTAAGATGACCAGGCTATTTCCTATCGTTCGTATGGGAACTTCAGGTTGAAACTTTTTAACAAAGGGCCTAGCATGATACCACAAGCTCGGCAAAAGGAGAATAGATTTAGCTATGCAAAAGCTCCAAGATAGCCTGGTAAAGGCCTTGAGCATTGATGGTGCCTTGGGGGTAGCACTGGGGGATTGGAAAACCGGGATGTGCCTGGGATACAAGGGTACCAACAGCCCTGCCTTTCCCGAAGCTAATCTAGAGCTGGCTGTTGCCGGAAACACAGAGGTGATCCGCGCTAAGATGCGAGTTGCGGAGTCCCTTGGATTCACTGACAGAATTGAAGAGATACTTATCATTCTGGAAACTCAGTACCACCTGATGTATCTACTCAGGAATATACCTGGCTTGTTTTTCTATCTGGCCCTGGATCGAGAGAAAGGAAACCTGGCCCTTGCCCGTATTAAGCTGGCTCAAATTGAAAAGGAGCTGACTCTGTAAGAGGAAGTAGAGGTGAAGCCAGAGATCTTAGCTGTACTTAGATGCGGAACCGGGGACTTGAACCCCGATGGCATTGCTGCCACTAGAACCTGAATCTAGCGCGTCTACCATTCCGCCAGTTCCGCAGCGATCTATAAGTCTGCCCAAGAAAAGGGATCCCTGTCAAGGGCAGAGGCAGGTTCTGCAAAGGGATCCTACTCTTATGCTAAGCTCGGCTGCGCACGCAATGGATCCAGAGCGCTAACTTTGGCGGCTTTTACTTTTGTTTGCGAGGGCACCTGCCCCAACACACAGGCGCGGGCGGGATATTTCATCACCCCCCACGGCGAAATTCCCACCCCTTGCTTCATGCCGGTGGGAACTCTGGCCAACGTGAAGACCCTCACCCCGGCTCAGCTCAAGGAAACCGGTGCCCCCATCCTTCTCTGCAACACCTACCACCTCCACCTGCAGCCTGGCGAGAGCATCATCCAAGAAGCAGGGGGGCTACACCACTTTATGGGCTGGCCGGGCCCCATCCTCACCGACTCGGGGGGTTTCCAGGTCTTCAGCCTCAGCGCCATTCGCAAAATTGACGAGGAAGGGGTGACCTTCCGCTCCCCCTACGACGGGCGTCTGGTTCGCTTTACCCCTGAGCTTGCCATTCAAATCCAAAATGCCTTGGGCGCGGACATCATCATGGCTTTTGATGAGTGTCCCCCCTACCCTGCTAGTCCAGAAGCGGTAGCTGCAGCGGTGCGGCGAACCAATCAGTGGCTGAAGCGCTGTGTAGAGGCCCATCGCCGTTCAGATCAAGCCTTGTTTGGCATTGTCCAGGGAGGGGTTTACCCAGAGCTGCGCCACCAGGCGGTGGAAGAGGTCTGTCGGTTGGATCTGCCGGGGTATGCCATTGGCGGGGTGAGTGTAGGAGAGCCAGTGGAGCTGATGCACGCCGTGGTGCGGCAAACAGCCCCTCTACTGCCGGCAGATCGCCCTCGCTACCTTATGGGGGTGGGCACCTATGCTGAGATACGGGCCGCAGTGGCTGCTGGAGTGGATTTGTTTGACTGCGTGATCCCCACCCGTTATGCTCGCCATGGTACGGTAATCAGCCGGGGCAAACGCTGGAACATCAAGAATGCCGAACACCGCCGCAGCCTAGATCCCATTGATCCCGACTGTCCCTGCTACACCTGCCGCCACTTTAGCCGCGCCTACCTGTGTCACCTCATCCGCGCAGGGGAGCTCCTGGGCTACACTCTGCTTTCTATCCACAACATCACTGAGCTAGTGCGCTACATGCAGAAAATGCGCCAGGCCATCCTGGAAGGTAAGTTTCACGAAAATTGGGATCCCTGGAGCTAAGCCGGCCAGAAGTCTCTACCTTGTTTTCAAAGCCCACCGCGGACCTAATCGCCGGCACACCCTGTGCAGGACAGCGTTGTGTCTGCGGCTCAGGCTTTAATGGACTACGCCGAGCGCTACGCTCTGGTCCTAATCTCAACTTTGTAGCTCTGCGCCTATCTTCCGCAGCTGCCTGCCTGCTACTTTGCTCACGGCTCTACGACGCCGCTGCCGAGGCCGAGCTTCTGGAGCAGTTGCAGCAAGTGGTTGAGTCGAGGATTTAGACAGCAGCCTCCTAGATTGGTACGGGCGTTAAAGCTGGCAGGCACGGCGGCTGCGCTCTAGCTCCGGCTCGATCCAGGAGAGGGAGAAGTGACTCACACAGGACAACTGCGGGAAGCGGCGGGCCAGGGCTGCCATCTGGGTTTCTAGACTGGGGCGGTTTCGCTGCGCTTGTCCCCACAGCCCAGCAATAGCGGGACAAACAAAGGTTTGGGGAGAAGCTACAGCCAAAACTCGCTCCACTTGCTTGACCACACAAGAGCTGTCCTCGCACTTGGCATAGGCCATGGGGTGCCATTCCATGTTTGGATCAAAGCGATCCCAAGGCTGGAGGCGAGCATCAAACCCCTCCCCTACCTTCAGGTTGCCATCGGGGAAAAAGACAGCCCCGCTTGGAATTCCCCTTTTCCAGACGAGCTGGGCAGCTTGTCGAAGGTAATCGAGCACCCCCTGGCGAGCGAACTCAACGCTGAGCTCCCAGAGCTGCTGCTGCCAGCGTACTTGGCGAACGGCGGCAGGAGGGGTGGGCGTGGGAGAAGGAGTGGGAGCCGCCAACTTTTCTAAACTGCTCCTCCCTGAATGGGCAGGGGTGGAATGCTGCTCTCCCTGCCAATTCTTGCTTGCTGTGCTCCGGGTAACCCAGGTCGATAGCTCTGGAGAAAATACCCATTCCTCAGTCGCGCTGGGCCTGGGATCCCCTGGCCGACGCCACTTCGGCTCTTCAGAATAGGTGGCATCCAGGTGGAGAACATCCGCTACGGTAATGTAGCCCTGCCTTAGGTAACGCTCCAGCAAGGCTCGCCCCGCTGGGTTTTCTGCCAAGTCCAGGTAGGCCTGTCGGGCCCCCTCCCCGTGGATCCACAGATCCCGGACGTTAGTGGCTAGGCTTGAGGCCCCCGAGCCGCGGGGATAGCGAATGTAGTCGAAGAGGATTCCGTCCGGCTGCCGCTGCAAGATCCGGCGGATGAGCTCGGCAAGATCCCGTCGCGCCAGGGGGTGAAAGGGATCCACAAACACTTCATCGGGGCTACCCAAATCTTCGGGGAGGGCTGCTGCCGGATCCAAGAGGGTAGCAAGGCCACGACCGTTGCGGGCCAAGACGGACTGGCGATCCGGGCGCTGACCGTAGCTGTAGCCGAAATTGAGGGAAGACACCCACGCATAAGCCGAAAGCCCCCGCCGTCGCGCCGCCTTGAGAGCCAAGTCCAGCAAATCGGCAGTGGGCTGCAGGCTGGGCCAGATCCCTCCTGCCCCATCCGGCAAGATGGAGCGGCCGTCGTGCAGGGTCTCGATAAAGACGCGGTTGTAGCCTAGGTTCACCACTTGGTCGAACACCTGATCCAGCACGCCCGGATTGGCATCACAAGGATGCAGGCGCACCCAAATGGCCTGGACTTGCGGCCAACGGCGGCTGCGGCAGGCGAGCAAGGCAGCGCGATGTTCGGCTAAAACTTGGGTGTATTCGGCCCAAGCCGCATCCGACTGGGCAGCCCGCTGGCGCAGTTGAGCCTTGCGCGCCACTTCCTCCGGTGGCTGGCGGCAGTAGGCGTCAAGCCGAAAAGCCAGGGGAGATCCCCCTGGGAAAGAGAAATGGCCTGGCCACTGGAATTCGGCTTGGGCAGCACTCCTGGGCCCCAGCAGTATCAGGGCGCCAAGCACACCTGCCAGCCAGGGGATTCCGGGTGTTTTCCACTGCTGCCTTGGCAACCCCAACACCCTTAACTCCTACAGAAGCCTTAGCCCCGTCTCTCCTTAGAGATCGGCAAACCAAAGGCAATTGTTCCCGCCTAGCCAAGCCAAAGGACAACACCGCCAGAACTCGATATCCCCCGACTTCCGCATCTTCTGGGGTCAAGACTCAATTCGGTACTTAGCCAACTGCTGTCGAGCTGCCTGCCGCATTACCTCCACCGGCACAGGCTTGCCCCCCAGCCAGAGGGAGAGAGCTTTGGCCCCCTGGTGAACCAGCATCTCCAGACCACTGATGGGGGTGTGGCCCAGCTCAGCCGCCATGCGCAGCAGCGGCGTGGGATCCGGTACATAGATGAGGTCATAAACAACGGCGCCGGCAGGCAATAGGGCCAGTTGTTCCGAGCTAAGAGGGGAAAGTTCAGTAGCAGAGCCCGGCTTCTGCATGCCCACGGGGGTAGTGTTGACCACAAGGCGAGTTTCGGGCAAGCGGCGATCCAGCTCGGCCCAGCTTAGCGTCTCCAGCTGCGGCCAGGTTTGCTGCAGGGCCTGTAACTTCTCAAGGGATCGCCCAGCCACCCGCACTGGCCCCAGCCCCAACTCCAAACAGCCCTGGATGGCCGCCCGCGCCGCCCCGCCAGATCCCAGGATTAGGACAGGGATCCCTTTCTCTAAACCCAGCAAAGGTTGAACAAAGCCGTCGATGTCGGTGTTGGTGCCACCCCAGCCTCCCTCGGGCAAGGCGTAGACGGTGTTCACCGCTCCCACCGCTGCCGCCCGCGTTTCCACCTGGCTAAGCAAAGGCAGAATGGCCTGCTTGTGAGGAATCGTTACGTTAAACCCCCGCACCCCGATGGCTGCAAGCCCTGCCACCGCCACCGCCAAGCGCTCTGCCTTCACGGGAAAGGGCACATAGCAGTAGTCTTCTCCCATGGCCGCCAAAGCGGCGTTGTGCATCGCCGGGGAGAGGCTATGGGCTACCGGATCCCCAACTAGGCCCAGCAACTGCGTGCTTCCCGAAATGCGTCTTTCCACCCCCACTCCTCCAGGGATTCAAGTCTGGGCTTTTTGACGGCTAGTAGCGGATCTCAAGAGTCACTTGGGCGCGCACCGTTTGCTGTCCCCCTTCTACTGGCATGGTGGCTGCCTGGAGAGGGGCATCCTCCTCCGCTCCACCCATGCCTGGGGACGGGGGTTGGACATAGCTGTCGCTGTGAATCTGGATGCGTTCCACGGAACGGATGCTCAGGTTCAAGGCCCCCAGCACGTCACTGGCCTGGCGTCGAGCATCTTCCACAGCTTGGGTTAGGGCGCGGCTGCGTGCCTGCAACCGGGCGGCCTCATTGGCTCGGAAGCTGACCGACTCCACTTGGGTGGCTCCGGCAGCCACGGCTTCGTCCAGCACTTGTCCTGCTCGGGCTATGGGCACCTCAAATTGGAAGCTGTTTTGCCCCTGGATCCCTGTCAGGCGAGGCGGGCTCTCTCGGTAGTCGTATCGGGGATAGAGGGAAATGCCGGTGGTTTGCAGGGCGCTTACCTGCAGCTCTTTGAGGCGGTTGACCAGCCGCTCCGAACGCTCAGCCAGCTGCTGTTGGACAGATTGGGCCGTATCCCCTTGGATCACTACCCCTAGCCGGATCACCGCAATTGAGGTTTCCACGGCAACCGATCCCTGACCGGTTACAGTCAACGTTCGGGATCCTTTGTCGAGACTGGCCATCGCTCCTCCATTGCTGCCGACCACACCCCACGCTAACACGGCTAGCGCTAGCCCAAGAGCTAGCCAAGGCGCCCACTTCCTTTTCCAGCTGTTGCCCCCCTTCATTTCTTTCACCCCCCAGGAGTTCACCCCCAGCTTACTCCCACCGCTCCTCTAGCCGGTCGGACAAAAGCCCCAACCATCGGTTCCCTCACCTCACCCAGACGGTGCGTTCTTGCCCCATCCCCTATCGGCCCAGAGCAGCAGAAGCCAGGTTGCTGCCTATCTTAGCTGAGGGCGCTTCCACCTCTGAGATTCTCGGGCAAGCCGTATGATTTGATTAGGGCAAGGTGGTGGGACTCGAGAATGGCCGAATCAAGACTGCGCAAGCTGCTGCATGATCTTGATGTTGAGCTGCAAAAGGCCTCTGGCTTGGAGGAAAAGCAACGGCAGCAAATTGCCGCCATCTGTCAGGAAGTGGAAGCGCTCCTGGCCGAGATGGGAAGCCAACAAGACCGAGGGCTAAAGGATCGCCTGGAAGAAGCACTGGCCTTGTTTGAAACCTCTCACCCCAACCTCACCCTGATCCTGGAGCAGCTGATCGACACGCTGGCAGGGATGGGTTTGTAGCTCCGAAAGGCAGTGAACAACCGGAGCCAAGGCTGCTTGGATTCGGGTAGAAAAACTGCTGGCCTGGACGCCCGAGCAGAGTGCCGCCAATAGCCGCAAGATCCAAGACCTTCAAGAAAGCCATTCCAAGCTGGCCAAATTGGACCCACCCCGACTAGGCCCACCTGGTCAAGCAGGCTGAAGGAGAAACTCAGAGGCAGCTCTAATCTTCATCCACTTCTCCCCACTCCAACAAGTGGGCATAAGGAGCCACCAGCTTGGGAGAGTAAAAAGCAACGGCCTGCAGTAGGCGCCAGTCTTCCAGGCAGTCGAAGAGGTTAGGGTACTCATTGCGCTCCAGCCGCTCTGCAATAGCTGCCACATCAGCTGCAGTGAATTGGCGGGGATCCACACCCTTAGAAGGGGCTTTCACCTTGGGTTGGGCAGGCATAGGCAGCTAGAAACGCTACCAGCCAATCTTAGCCTCTCCTGGTTTCCCACTCCTCGGCTTGCCTAGCGGAGGATCTCAGCGTCCAAAACAGGCTCTGTCTGGGTGACGCGGTAATAGCCGGCCTGAGTACGAACTGAGGCTTGATAGGGGCTAGGCAAATCCAAAGAGCGCAAGGGCGGGATGTTAGTGCGCTGGTTTAGCAAGGCGGTGAAGAAGGCAGTGACTCGCTTGGCCTGGGAGCGCACCACCTCTTCAGGGAAAGCCACTGGATCCACCTCCCTGCCCTTATCCAACAGAATCTCATCCAAGGTATTCCCCACCGGGTAAGAAGGATAGGCAATTTGGCCAAAGACACCCCTTGCCGGGATCCCGGCGGCTAAACACCCTAGAACCATCGCCAAGGCTAGACGCATGTTCCGTAATTCCCTTTACGCTACAGCTTGTTCCTCAACACGGGAAGATCTGGGCGCTGCCCATCAACCTTTACCCCCGGGGAGCTTACCGCTTGACTGGCAGCTAAGGCGGATTCTACCCAAACTGCTTCGATTGGCAACCGCATACGGATTCCAACATGACAAGGGATCCCAATGCTGACTAGGATCGGGATGCCCTCTTTAGGAAGCGTTGCCTGTGAGTGTTCGCGTTCGCCTTGCCCCCAGCCCAACTGGCAACTTGCACATTGGCACAGCCCGGACAGCAGTGTTCAACTGGCTCTATGCCCGCCGCCATGGTGGCCAGTTCATCCTGCGCATCGAAGACACTGACCGCGAGCGCTCTTCCCCCCGCTACACCCGTAATATCCTCGCGGGGCTGGCCTGGCTGGGGCTGGACTGGGACGAAGGGCCTGTTTACCAGTCCAACCGCATGGCGCGCTACCGGGAAGTGGTGCAGCAGCTTCTGGATCGGGGGCTGGCCTACCGCTGCTATGTCACTGAGGAGGAGCTGGAAGCCATGCGGGCTGCCCAAAAGGCCGCTGGCAAAGCCCCCCGCTACGACAACCGCCACCGTTTCCTCACCGAGGAGCAGCGACGGGCCTACGAAGCTGAGGGGCGGCAGCCGGTGATCCGGTTTAAGATTGAGGAGCCGATGGAGGTCTCGTGGGTGGATCTCATCCGCGGCCCCATTACCTGGAACACCCAGGACTTGGGTGGGGACATGGTCATCGCGCGGGCGGATGGCTACCCTCTCTACAACTTGGCAGTGGTGGTAGACGATATTGACATGGGCATCACCCACGTCATCCGTGGCGAAGACCACATTGGCAACACGCCCAAGCAGATCTTGCTCTACCGGGCGCTGGGGTATGAACCGCCGCAGTTTGCCCATTCCCCCCTGATCCTAAACCAAGAAGGGAAGAAGCTCTCCAAGCGGGATGGAGCCACTTCGGTAACCGAGTTTCAGCAAATGGGCTTTCTGCCCGAGGCCCTCAAAAACTACCTGGCTTTGCTGAGTTGGTCTCCCCCAGATGGGGAAGAAATTTTCTCGTTGGAAAAAGCAGCTACCCTGTTTGACTTTGACCGAGTCAACCGGGCTGCTGCCCGTTTTGACTGGGACAAGCTGAACTGGCTCAACAGCCAGTACATCAAGCGGCTTTCGCCAGTGGAGCTGGTGGAGCGGCTTACCCCCTTTTGGCAGGCGGCGGGGTTTGACCTGGGATCGGTGCCCGATTCCAGTTGGCTAGAGGATGTGGCTCGCCTAGTGGCTGACGGCATCGACCGCCTGGCGGAGGCCCCTCCCCTAAGTCGCTTTTTATTCGTAGAGCCCCTTAGCTACAGCTTGCCTGCGCTGGAACAGTTGCGCTTGCCGGGAGTGGCAGAGGCAATGGCAGCCATGGCATCTGCGTTGGCTGCTGCCGAGCTGCCTCAGCCAGTTACTGCTGAGAGCCTGCAGCCACTGGTGGACCAGGTGGCCCAAAGCCAGGGGATGAAAAAGGGCTTGCTCATGAAAAGTTTGCGGGCGGCCTTGACCGGCGAGCTGCAGGGGCCGGATTTACTGACCTCTTTTGCCCTGTTGCACCGGCGAGGCTGGGCCTTGGGGCGGCTGCAGGCAGTGCAGAAGGTGGTGGGCTGACTAGGACGCTGACTGCTCTGCCTTTGCAGGCTTTTGTCAGGGTGGCAATTGTTGCTCTTCTGTGCCACCGGCCAAGCTGTGGATCTGGGCCTGGTACTCAGCTTCCGTCAGCAGTTGCTGCGGCTGCCGATCCAGGAACAACCGGCCCAAGAGGTGATCGTACTCGTGCTGGAAAACCCGTGCTGGGAAGTCCTGCCAAGTCACTCTCTGCCGGACACCTTCTGGGGTGTAGTACTCCACCTCCACCTCGCGGGCACGGGCCACTAGGCCACGGCAGTTGGGCACGCTCAAGCAGCCCTCCCACCCCAGCACCTGCTCGTCGCTCAAGGCCAAGGGGCGGGGGTTGAGCATCACCAGCGGCTCCATCTGGGGAGCGTCGGGATAGCGAGGGTTGGGACGGGAGGCCACAATGATGACCTGGAGGGGGGATCCCACCTGAGGGGCCGCCAAGCCCACCCCCTGGGCTTCTTTCAAAGTGGCAAGCATTTCTTCAATGAGGTTTTGCAAAGCCGGCGTTCCAAACTCAGTGACCGGCTCAGCTACTTGAGTCAGGATGGGATCCCCCAGTTGGCGCAGGCGCAAGGTCATGTTCCCTCCGCAGGCTCTCCAGCATTGGCTAGCGATCTTTGCGGCTGGCTGCTGTCTCCAGAGCGAGCTTGGAGCGCTTTAGCCCCTCTGGGACAGGAATGGGGTAGTGGCCGGTAAAGCAGGCAGAGCAAAAAGAATTGGGGTCCTGGCCTGTAGCCGCCAGCATGCCTTCCCAGCTCAAGTAGGCCAAAGAGTCCACCCCGATTTTCTCAGCAATTTCTGCCACCGAATACCTAGCGGCAATCAACTGGTCTTGGCTGTCCGTGTCGATGCCGTAGAAGCAGGGATGGGTAACCGGCGGACTGGAGATGCGCATGTGAACTTCGGTGGCCCCCGCCTGGCGCAGGGCCTTGACGATTTTCTGGCTGGTGGTGCCGCGCACAATCGAGTCGTCCACAATAACAATTCGCTTCCCCCGCAGCACATCTTCCAGGGGGTTGAGCTTCATGCGAATGCCCCGCTCCCGCATCGACTGGGTAGGCTGAATGAAGGTGCGGCCCACATAGCGGTTTTTAATCAGCCCCTCGGTGTAGGGGATCCCTGTCTGGCGGGCATAGCCAATGGCTGCCGGGGTGCCGGAATCGGGCACCGCGATCACCCAGTCGGCCTCTGCCGGAGCTTCCCTGGCCAGTTGTTCTCCCAGCCGCACCCGGTAGGAGTAGAGGCTTTCCCCATGCATGCAACTATCGGGGCGGGCAAAGTAGATCATCTCGAAGATGCACAGTTTAGGGTTGGCCTCCGCCCAGCGCACCGATTGCAGCCCCTGCCGGTCAATCCACACCAGCTCCCCCGGCTCCACGTGGCGCAGGTAATCGGCTCCGATGATATCCAGAGCACAGGTCTCGGAGGCTAAGACATAGTGTAACCGTGGGGCTTCGGGGCAATGAGGGCCGCCCACCATCTGGGGCTGCAGCAGCTCCTGCCTGGTGGGGTTGCGGCTCAAAAACCCCAACACCAGCGGGCGCACGCCGTAGGGATCCCGCGCTCCAATCAGCCCTTCGGGGGTGCCGATGACCAGGCTAAAAGCCCCACGGCAGCGGCGCAGAGCCCGACAGGTGGCTTCTACCCACCCTTGGCCCTGATTGACCGCCTGGGCAATGGCGTGGGCAATGCACTCCGAGTCAGTGCTGCCGGTGAGGTGGCGGTCGGCAGCTTCCAGTTCTCTGCGCAGCTCTTCGGCATTGACCAAATTGCCGTTGTGGGCCAAAGCCAGCGGCCCCAGGCGGCTTTCCACGATTACCGGCTGAGCGTTGGCCGCGCGGCTAGAGCCAGTGGTGGAGTAGCGGGTGTGGCCCACTGCCAAGTCGCCGCTGAGCTGGGCCAGGTTTACCTCGTCGAAAACTTGGGAAACTAGGCCCATCGCCTTGTGTACTCGGCAAAAAGCTCCTTCAAAAGTGGCGATCCCCGCCGATTCTTGGCCACGGTGCTGCAGGGCAAACAGCCCAAAGTAGGCTAGTCTGGCCACCTCCTCCCCAGGGGCCAAAATGCCAAATACTCCACAGGCCTCCTTGGGCTCCTCCTGGCTGTTCCAAAAGCCGGCAGGCCAGTTCTGCTCCTCTCCCCCCGCTGGAGATGGTCTTGCCCCCGCTTTTGCTGCCATGGATCCTCATCTTGCCGGTTGTACCTACCAGTCTAGCCTGAGCCCAGCCACTTCCCCCTCGACTGCGCCGGGATGAGCAGGTCACTGCCAAGTTGCTATAGGTCTTTCAGAGCGGAAGAGGGGCTATCGACTTCAATGGGGCCTAGCCCTCTCTTTTGAGCCAGGGTTTGCAGCTCTTGAACCAACCGTTGATCCTGGGAGGCGGTTCGAGCTCCCGACTCAGCAGCCCATGCCTTCAAGTCTTGAATTTGGTCGCGGGCAATGGCGGCTAGAGGAACCGTTTGCTGAATGGCCACCAAGTATTATGGGTTGTCAGCCAAGGGATCCCGGCAGGAAACACAAGCAGGGTAGACAGATAGGTATGGGGTGTTACGGCGGCCAAACCACTCGTAGCGGTGATCCCGGATCTGTTCGTAGCCTCGATCCCCTAGAAGCTTCAAGCCAGGAAAGTTGCGGTACAGAGCCAGCCACAGCTCCCCACCCGGCAAAAGGGCGGCAATTTGTTCAATGGCAGCGGATCCCTGCCAGCGGCGCTCTGGGTGCTCCAGATCGATGAGAATCATCCCCAGCTCCACCTGCTCCGGTGGGATCCCCCATTGGGCTAGGGTAGAAGCATCTTGCATGGGGGCATAGCAAAACTGCCGTCCGCGATCCAGTTGCTCCAAGAGCTGAACGCCGGTGGCACAGAGGTTGCAGAGGCCGTCGTAGATAACCATGTAGGGCATGGTGGGATCCCTCAGGCGGGCTGACCCAAAATTCGGGCTTGGTACTCTGCCTCTGTTTGCCGCGGCAGAAATAGCCGGCCCATGAGGCGATTGTATTCGTGCTGGAAATCGGCTAGGCTTGGAGGATGGGCTATTTTCTCACCAGCCAACGCAACAAAGCCATCCAGCTAGCCCATAGGCTGGATCTAGCTGGCTCCCTCTTTTTTTATCATCCGGCTTTAGCCAAGGGGTTGTAAGAAAATCCTGCAACCAGCTGTAACAGGGCTGGGCTGCCGGGGTCAGCACCTGGGAAGCGCCTTTAGCTCGGCGCAACCAACAATCCCGAACGGCTACCAATTGGGTTTGGAGGATAACGATGCGCATTGCCCAAATTGCCCCCTTGCACGAAAGTGTACCCCCCAAGCTCTACGGCGGCACCGAGCGGGTGGTCTCGTGGTTAACTGAAGAGCTAGTGCGGCGCGGGCACGAGGTGACTCTATTTGCTAGCGGCGACTCTCAGACCCAGGCTCGCTTGATCCCTTTCCAGGAGCGGGCTTTGCGCTTGGATCCCACGGCCATTGATACGGTGGCTCCCCACATCTTGATGGTGGAGAAGGCCTTTCAGATGGCCAACGAGTTTGACATTATCCATGGCCACATCGACTACTATCCCTACGCCCTGGCCCGCCGCCACCCTCAAGTTTCTTTTTTGGCCACTCTACACGGGCGACTGGACATTCCGGAGCTGCAGCCTCTCTACAGCGAGTTTCAGGACATTCCGGTGGTCTCCATCTCCAATGCTCAGCGGCGGCCGTTGCCCCAGGCGCGCTGGGTAGGGACGGTCTACCATGGCTTACCCCTGGATCTCCACCGTTTCTACCCAGAAAAGGGGGATTACCTGGCCTTTCTGGGCCGGGTCTCGCCGGAAAAAGGGTTGGACACGGCCATTGAAATTGCCGCGCGGGCAGGGATGCCGCTGAAGGCTGCTATCAAGATCGACGCGGTGGATCGCCAGTACTACGAGCTAGAAATTAAGCCTCTGGCTAGCCGCCATCCCAATGTGGAGATCATTGGGGAAATCACTGACCAAGAGAAAAACGAGTTCTTGGGCAAGGCCTACGCGGTGCTGTTTCCCATCCGCTGGCCGGAGCCCTTTGGGCTGGTGATGATTGAAGCCATGGCCTGTGGCACGCCGGTGATTGCTACTCGCTTTGGCTCAGTGCCCGAGGTGATGGCCGACAGCCGCTCCGGCTTTATTGTTGACTCCGTGGAAGAGGCAGTGGAGGCCTTGGAAAAGGTGGGATCCCTTGACCGAGCTGGGGTGCGGCAGGTGTTTGAGGAGCGGTTTAGCGTCGAGAGGATGGTGTCGGAATACGAGGCTCTTTACAGCCAATTGGTGAACGAGCGGCAGGAGCGCTCGAAGAAAGCCACCCCTGGCCTGTCAACTCTGCCCAGGTAAAGCTTGAGCTAGCTGCGAGGCTGCTGTTTTGCTGCTTTGGTTGGGTGCGAAGACCGAGATGGCCGAAGACATCATCCAGATTCAGGATCAGTACTACATCCGGGCCAGCGCTTCGCTAGTGGAGGCGCGTCCCCACGTCCTCAAGCAGGACAACTGCTTTGCTGTTTTTGACCGCCTGGGAAACATGCGCCCCCTCGGCATCCGGGATCACGGCCTGTTTCGCGATGACACCCGCTTTTTATCTCGGCTGGTCTTGGACTTACAGGGGAAGCAGTTTCTGCTGCTCAGCTCAGAGGTGCGGGAAGACAGGGATATTCTGGCGGTGGATCTCACCAACCCCGAGTTCACCACCTCGGAGGGGCAGTTCATTGAACAAGAGACGCTACACGTCTTGCGCACCACTTTCTTGTGGAACAACGTGGCCTATGAGCGCATTCGCATTCACAACTACGGCTTAGAGACGCTCCGCGTGCCGCTTACCCTGCGCTTTGAGGCCGACTTTGCCGACATGTTTGAGATTCGCGGCATCCGGCGGGCGCAGCGGGGGCAACTGTTGCCGGCCCAGGTGACGCCGGAGGGGGTAACTTTGCGCTACCACGGCCTAGACGGACTGGAGCGGCAGACGCGGCTCCTATTTTCCCCTCCTCCGGACGTGGTTTCGGAAAAGCTAGCGCAGTGGTGGGTGCCGCTGGCACCTCAGGAGGAGCGGGATCTGGAAGTAAGGGTAGTCTGCAGCTATGGCGGCGAGGAGATCCCGCCCCTGACCTACCAGGAGGCGCTGCAGGCAGAACGGGAGCAGCGGGCGGCGCTAAGAGCTTTGGCCCACCGCATCGACACTGGCAACGCTCAGTTTAACGAGTGGCTCAACGCCTCGCGGGACGACCTGGTGATGATGCTGGCCCGCACTCCCTATGGGCTCTATCCCCACGCTGGCGTACCTTGGTTTGCCACAGTCTTTGGCCGCGACGCGCTGATCACTGCCCTAGCCACCCTTTGGTGGTTCCCCGATTTGGCGCGGGGAGTGCTGCTGTACCTGGCAGCCCACCAGGCCCAGGAGGTAGACCCCAGCCGCGATGCCGAGCCGGGCAAGATCTTGCACGAGCAGCGCTACAGCGAGATGGCCAAGACGCGCGAGATCCCCTTTGGCAATTATTTCGGCAGCATCGACTCAACGCCGCTGTTTGTGGTGCTAGCAGGGCGCTATGTGCGCCGCAGCGGCGACCTCGAGCTGTTGCGGCAGTTGTGGCCCAACATCGAAGCAGCCCTAAGCTGGATGGACACCTACGGGGATCTGGACGGCGACGGCTTCTTGGAGTATGCCAGCAAGGCGCGACGGGGCTTGCGCAATCAGGGCTGGAAAGATTCGGAAGACGCCATCTTCTATGCCGACGGATCCCTAGCGGAGCCACCCATAGCCCTGTGCGAGGTGCAGGGCTACGCCTACGAGGCCAAGCTGTTGGCAGCGGAGATGGCAGAGCTATTGGGGCGGCAAGAGCAGGCGGCGCAACTGCGGCAGCAAGCAGAAAAGCTGCAGCAGCAGTTTTGGGAGCAGTTTTGGTGTGAAGAGCTGGGCGGCTACGTCCTGGCTTTGGACGGGCGCAAGCAACCCTGTCGCGTGCGCAGCTCCAACATGGGCCACTGCCTGTTTTCCGGGATCGCTCACCCGCAGCATGCCGAGCGCATTGCCCGGCAACTCTTGGAGCCGGCTTTTTTTAGCGGCTGGGGGATCCGCACCCTGGCGGAAGGGGAAGGGCGCTACAATCCCATGTCCTACCACAACGGCTCCATCTGGCCCCACGACAATGCCCTGATTGCGGCAGGGCTCTCCCGCTATGGCTATAAGGCGGAGGCGGCCCAGGTGTTGACAGCCTTGTTCGATGCCAGCCAGTTTCTAGAGCTGCGGCGGCTGCCGGAGCTGTTCTGTGGCTTTCGGCGGCGCCAGCGGGAAGGCCCCACCCTTTATCCGGTGGCCTGTCTGCCCCAGTCTTGGGCGGCGGCCAGTGTGTTTTTGCTGTTGCAGGCTTGTCTGGGGCTGGAGATCGACGGGCTGGCCCAGCGGGTGCACCTGACTCAGCCCACCCTGCCCCTGTGGCTGCCCCATGTTACCCTCGAAAACATTCAGGTGGGGCGCGGATCCCTGGACATTGGCCTGTATCTCCAGGCAGGAGGGGTGGGGATCAACGTCCTGAGAAGCACAGGGGATGTGGAGTTGACGGTGAGGTAGGAATGCCCTCAGCGTTCCACCAGCAAGGCTACAGCAAAGGCAGCCATAGCCTCCCCCTGACCTACAGGACCCAGTTTTTCGTTGGTGGTGGCCTTGATCCCTACCTGCTTGGGCGATATTTGCATAGCCTCGGCTAGACGAGCCTGCATGGCAGGGATGTGAGGCTTGAGCTTGGGCTGCTCCGCTACCACGACGCTATCGACGTTGGCAATGCGCCAGCCTTCTTGGCCCACCAGCTGCACCACTTGCTGTAGTAAAAGGATGCTATCTGCCCCTTTCCAACGCTCTTCTTCAGGGGGAAAGTAGTAGCCGATATCCCGCAGGGCGGCAGCTCCCAGGAGGGCGTCCATGATGGCGTGGGTGAGGACATCGGCGTCGCTATGGCCCAATAGCCCCTTTTCGTAAGGGATCCGGATCCCGCCCAGGATCAGGGGGCGCCCCTCGACGAGGCGGTGGATGTCGTAGCCCTGGCCAATGCGCACTTTTCCGGCTCCCTTGGGAAAACCATCGAGACCCCTGTCGACCATCGCCCCCTCCGAGGAGCTAGGGGGATGGGAGTCGAGTAACCGACAAGCAGCTTTTGAGAACGCCTCTTTCTATTCTGCCGGCTCCAGAGGGGAATAGCAGATGGGACAAGACGAACCACTGTAGCAGTCGAAGCAGATGAGGTGAGACTTCCCGTAGGGATTGGCGCAGCGCTTGGCCCACTGATAATCGCTGTAGCTAAGATCTTTTCCGCAAACGTCACATCTGGCCATCTCGCTTTCTTCTCCTCAAGCTTCCGAATTAAAACACCACACTAGAGAGATGATCCTAATCGATCCCTGAGCCCCAGCTTGAGAGAAACTATCCCCCAGCCCTGTCCAGTAGGGGATCCTGCCGCCCGCAGGGAATCCCGTCTTCCAGCGGCGTCCAGCCCGGCTGCCAAAGATCCCGGTTCTTCAGGGTGGCCGCGTTGACCCAGAGGCGCACCTGGGGATCGCAGACGGCCTTGAGCTCGGCAAACACTACCCCTCCTTCCCCCTCTTGGCGAGCGGTAACCTGAAAATGTCGCCAGCCCAGCACAGGCTGAACCGAAGTCCACTTGGAGCCGAGGAGGTGGGGAAAGCGCTGCTTTCGGCGGGGTCTGCTACGGGCCATGGGTTGAGGACTGGCTGCTACCCTACCGCTGCCTGGGGGCGAGCGAGGAGCGGTAGGATGGCTAGAAGTGCTCTGGCATTCCAGCCTACCCCCTAGCCTATCCAACGATGGTGCAACATGGGCAACCGCTGTGGCTCTTTTGGCAGCAGGTGCTTCTGAAAGCGAGACTTCTATTGCTCCTCCTGGCGTGTCTGGTTTTGGGCACGGGACTGCCCTGGGTCGCGTCCAGCGCTTGGGCAGCAACTGAGCCAGGACTATCTGGCAAACTAACGGGGCCGGAGTGGCGCCAGGCCGATCCCGAAGCCAAGCAGGCGTTTTGTCGCAAAGCCTTTCAGGCGTTCCGAACCTCTCCTGCCCAGAGCTACATCATCAGCTCCAACGTGCAGGCCTTAACCCCAGAGGGCCTGTGCCGGCGCATAGACCAGTTTTACCAGTACGCCATCCACGACGAGATCCCGCTCAACCAGGCGGCCAATATCGCTCCCCTGCTTTTTTCGGATCAGCCGCTGGAGTAGGGGCCGCCGCCTGAGGGAGGGCTTGTCTCCTGCTCCTGAGCGAGATCTTGGCCCTAGGTTGATAATAGAACTGTTCTCTTGCCCCTCTCAGCCATGCCCGGCTCTGTTATTTCCCCCGAAAACTTGCTAGATCTCTGCGAACAGGGTGTGCAAAAGGCCTTGGCTGCCGGCGCTGACCAAGCCGAGGTGTTTGCCAACTCAGGCCGCGAGACGGAAGTCACTTTTGAGAAAAATGACCTCAGCCTAGTTCGCACTAGCTGTGAAACCCTGTTTGGCATTCGGGTTCTCTGCGGCGGCAGGCTGGGCTTTGCCACCTCCAACCGCCCAGAAGATCTGGCCGAAACAGCAGCTGAGGCGGTGGCCATGGCCAAGGCTTCGCCGGCGGATCCCCTCAACGGCCTGCCGGATCCCCAGCCTCTGCCCCAGGTGCCCTTTGCCCTTGACCCAGGCCTGCTGGAGCTGGATGCTGCCGAGCTGACGCAACTGGGATCCCAACTGGTGGAGTGGGTGCGCTCCAAAGACCCGCGCATCACCATCGACAGCGGCTCCTTCAGTGTGGAAGAGGATACCGTGGCCATTGCTTCTTCCACCGGCATCCGCGCCAACTACCACAGCGTTGAGGCGGGCGGATCCCTATTTGGCATGGCCATCGATGGGGATGAGGTAGGCAGCTTTGCCTACGACGGCGACAGCGTCCAGAAGCGGGCGGATCTGGTGCCGGCCCTAGAGCGAGCTTTTGATCGCTTTGTGCAAAAGTGCGTGGGGGCCCTGGGGGCTAGCAAGGGAGAGAGTTTTCGTGGCCCCATCGTCCTGCCGCCGGATGTGGTGGAGGAGTTTCTGGGAGACCTCCTCTTTGTGCTGGGGGCGGATGCAGTGCGCAAAGGCAAAAGCCCCCTGGCCCAGAAGATGGGATCCCTCATCGCCAGCCCTCTGTTGACGCTGGTTTCGGAAGGCCTGGGCTTGCCCGGCTACCCCATTGAGCCCTTTGACCGCGAGGGGATCCCCCGCCAAGTTACCCCCCTAATCCACGAAGGGATCCTCTGCAACTTCATGTACAACAGCTACGAGGGCCGGGCTGCCGGCGTTCCCTCCAATGGCCATGCCACAGGCGGAGCGGGCAGCTTGCCAGGAGTGGGGCCGGCCTGTCTGAGCTTGGCTCCAGGGACAACGCCCCTGGCGGAGTTGTACGCGATGGAGCGGGGCATCATCGTCACCCGGCTTTCTGGCAGCAGCAACCCCATCACAGGAGATTTCTCTGGGGTAGTAAAGGGGGGCTTCTTGGTCAAAGGCGGCGAAAAACGCCCCATCCTGGAGACCACCATTGCCGGCAATCTCTACGACTGTTTGCGCAATATCTCTGCCATTTCCCAGGAAGTAACGATTTTCAACGGCACAGCTGCCTTTCCTGCCCTGCGCATTGAAGATGTCTCGATAACGGCAGGATAGCTGACCAAGTAAGTGCCCTGGGATATCCAGCCAGCAACCATAGGCTAGAGCTGGCCAGGAGGCAACAGCGGTAAACTGTCCTACCCCGGGATCCCTGGCAGCAGCGATACGGTGGTCTTATTCCCAAAAGCCGCGGAGTTGTCTCGATGGGCCAGGAGATCGCCTGCCTGAGTTTTAGCGACGAAGACTTTGCCGAGTTCAAAGCTCGGCTGCAGCAAGAAACGGACTTGCTCGACCGCTGGTTGGCCGGTGCGCCGGGGCTGGATCCGGCTTGTCAGCCCTTTGCCCAGGGATCCCCGGTGGGCGGGTTTGAGCTGGAGGCATGGCTGGTCACCCCCCAGGGAGATCCGGCCCCGATAAACTCAGCCTACCTGGAAGCGGTGAACGATCCGCTGGTGGTGCCGGAACTGGCCCAGTTCAACGTGGAGATCAACAGCCGGCCCCAAGTTTTGGTCGGCTCGGCTCTGCGGCAGTTTCAGCAAGAGCTGGGCCAAACGTGGGATCGCTGTTGCCGAGTGGCCGAGCAACTGCAGGCGGGGCTGATGACGATCGGCATTTTGCCCACGCTGCAGCAGCAGCAGCTCACTTTGGAGATGATCTCGCCTCGCAAGCGCTACCTGGCCCTCAACGAGCAGATCCTGAACCTGCACCGGCGCGAGCAACCCTCCAGGATCCCGCCCCTGGGGCTGACAATCGAAGGGCCTGCCACCCTGCTGCGGGTCACCCACCCAAACGTCATGCTGGAGGCAGCCACCACCTCTTTTCAAATCCATCTGCAGGTGGCCCCCCACCAAGCGGTCCGCTACTTCAACGCTTCCCTGCTCGTGTCGGCCCCCTTGGTAGCGCTGGCGGCCAATTCTCCCTATCTGTTCGGGCACGACCTATGGGCGGAAACCCGCATCCCTGTGTTTGAGCAGGCGTTGGATGGCCCACCCCCCCTTGCCCCCACCCACCAACCTCGCGTCACCTTTGGGCAAGGCTATGTGCAAGAGTCCCTGATGGAGTTGTTCTGGGAAAATCTGCGCTGCTATCCGGTGGTGTTGCCGCAGAGGCTGGCCTCACCTCCTACTGAGCTAGCCCATCTGCGCTTGCACAACGGCACCATCTGGCGCTGGAACCGCCCTCTGGTGGGGGTGGATCCCTATCCCCATCTGCGCATTGAACAGCGGGTGGCTGCAGCAGGTCCCACTCTACCCGACATGATCGCCAATGCCGCCTTCTACTTTGGCCTGGTGCAAGCTCTGGGATCCCGACCCCTTCCCCCGGAGCAGGAGCTGAGCTTTGCCCAGTGCCGCGCCAATTTCTACGCGGCTGCCCGCTTCGGCCTCGAGGCCCCCATCACCTGGCTCAAGGGGTGGCAGGGATCCCTGCGCCAATTGCTGCTGGAAGAGCTAATTCCTTTGGCCGAGGAAGGATTGGCGCAACTGAACTTGTCCTCCCAGGATATCCAGGAGTACCTGGGCATTCTCCGTGCCCGCGTCGAGTTGGGGCAGAATGGGGCCACCTGGCAGCGGCGCTACGTGGCTCGGCATGGTAAAGATATGCAACAATTGACCTGTGCCTACTGGGAACGGCAGCGGCAAGGTCAGCCGGTACACACTTGGGATCTCGACTAGGAAAGCGCCCTCCCCGTATGGCAGGGGATCCCCCTGGGCAAGATGGATCCCTTGCCCAGCTTGGAAGGGGGGAGATGCCTTCTCCAATCAAAGGGCAGGGCGACGACCCAAGCCACCAGCACGGTAGCCAGTTGTTCATTTCTGCTCCTGAGCAGCCAAGAGTTTGCGTTGAAGTGCTTGTCCAACCCTCATGCTCACCGTTCTCGACCACCTGCCGGATCAACTCCTGGAGCTAGAGGCCCATCAACTCTACGACCGCTTGGGCGGGCCAACCCTCATCCATCTGCGGGGAAGGCGGGATCCCCCCTTGTTTGTGTCTGTCCTGCTGCACGGCAACGAAACCACTGGTTGGCAGGCAGTGCGACAGCTTCTGCGCTGCTACCGCGGGCGAGAACTGCCCCGTTCCCTGTCCCTCTTCATCGGCAATGTACGGGCTGCTCGCTATGGGCAGCGGCGCCTGGACGGCCAGCCAGACTACAACCGCATTTGGGGCCCCGGCTCCACCCCCGAGCATGCCATGGCCGAGGCGGTTTTGCGGCAGATGCGGCAACGCGGCGTCTTTGCCAGCGTTGACATCCACAACAACACGGGCACCAACCCCCATTACGCCTGTGTCAATTACCTAGATCCTTCTACCTTGCACCTGGCCACCTTGTTTGGTCGCACTGTCCTCTACTTCAGGCGGCCAGAAGGCGTGCAGAGCATGGCCTTTGGGCGCTTCTGCCCGGCAGTGACCCTGGAGTGCGGCAAGCCGGATCAGCCCTACGGCACCCAGCATGCCTACGCATTTCTGCAAGCCTGTCTTCATCTTTCGGCCATCCCGCAGCGCCCCGTCCTTAGACAAGACATCGACCTCTTTCACAGCATCGCCATTGTCAGGATCCCGGAAGAGGTGAGCTTTAGCTTTGGGGAAGAAGAGAGCAAGCCGCAGGGATCCCAGCCGCACCTGCGCTTCCCCCCCAACTTGGATCTGCTTAACTTTCGGGAGCTACCTCCCCACACCTGCATTGGATGGACCACCAACGGTTTCTACCTGGAGGTGCAAGACGAGCAAGGCCAAAATGTGGCGGAGCGCTTTTTCTATGCCCAGGATGGGGAAATTCGCACCCGTGTGCCTCTTGTGCCAGCCATGCTCACCCTCAATAGCCATATCATCCGCCAAGATTGCCTCTGCTACCTGATGGAGCGCTGCCGCACCGCTGTCGCGAACGAGGACTAGAGGGTTGAGGAGCTCCTCCAATTTCCAACGCTTGTGGACTGCCGCCCACCAGACTTGCTGCTCAACCAAGCGGACTTGATCACCGCTCTACACCCCTGATGCCCCTTGCCTGCTCGCTCCCCTGGCCTGCATTTTGAATGGGCACGCTTTTCGCTCAGAAGGAGCCGCGTCTTGAGTGGCAAGGGGTTAGACTGGGAAGCACTGGCCGTCGGCCTCAGGCGGGTGTGCCGGTCAACGCCACCTGCCCATAAGAACTTTTGGGAGGGGGTGAATGGCGATGGCTCGCAGCAAGCTGTCAAAGCAAGAACAACAGCAGATCGTCAATGCCTACCGCGACTCGGTAGCTACTGTTGCTGAACTGGCGGAGCAATTCCGCGTCAGCCTCGCCACCATCACCCGCGTTCTCAAGGAAAATATCCCTCCTGACGAGTACCAGCAGCTAATCCAGCTCAGACGCTTAGCAGCCCGCCGCAAAGACAGGGACAAGGAAGAGATGCCCCAGCCACAACAGGTTTTGTCTCCAGAGGACGCCTCTAATCAAGCGGGCGAAGGAGTAGAACTGCCCCCTGAAGCACTGCCAGCCCACCTGGTGGCTGAGCTGCAGGAAGATCTGGCTGCAGAAGAAGACGACGATGAGGCGGAAGAGGAGGAAGACACCAGTGACGATCTGCCGGAGGACGCTGAAGCAGAGCCAGATCCCCTCGCTGGGCCTGTCCATCAAATTCAGGTGCTTCCCCTGGAGGAGCTGGAGCTGCCCGAGACCTGCTACGTGGTGGTGGACCGCTACCAAGAATTGGCCACCCGCCCCCTCAAGGAATTTTTGGGGCCGGGATCCTTGGAAGGGATCGAGAATGCCAATACGCTGCCCGTTTTTGACAACCACAAGGTGGCCCGGCGCTTTTGCGAAATGAGCCGCCGAGGCAGCAACACCCACCCGCCCTACCGGGTCATCCACTTTCCCGGCTACATTCTGGAAGTTGTGCGCTCGCAGTTGCAAAAGAAAGGCATTACTCATCTGCTGGTAGATGGACAAATCTACAGCTTGTAAAGGGTTAGACCTATGTCTGAGTTTCAACTGGTTTCCCCCTACCAGCCCACCGGGGATCAGCCTCAGGCAATTGCTGGCTTGGTGCAGTCTATTTTGGAGGGCCATCGCTTTCAAACTCTGCTAGGGGCAACCGGAACTGGCAAAACCTTTACCATTGCCCATACTATCCAGCAGATTGGCAGGCCAACCCTGGTGATGGCCCCCAACAAAACCTTGGCCGCACAACTGTGCAACGAGCTGCGCGAGCTTTTTCCCTACAATGCTGTCGAGTATTTCATCAGCTACTACGACTACTACCAACCGGAAGCCTATTTGCCCAGCACTGACACCTACATTGCCAAGTCTTCTTCCATTAACGAAGAAATTGACATGCTGCGGCACTCGGCTACCCGCTCCCTCTTTGAACGGCGGGATGTCATTGTTGTGGCTTCCGTAAGCTGCCTCTACGGCTTGGGCATGCCGGAGGAATACCTAAAGGCTTCTATCCCCTTCAAAGTGGGCCAACGAATTGACCAACGGCAGGTCTTGCGGGATCTGGTCGGCATCCAGTACGAGCGCAATGATCTGGAACTGGCGCGGGGGCGGTTTCGCGTCAAAGGGGATGTGCTGGAAATTGTGCCTGCCTATGAGGATAGAGTAATTCGCATTGAGTTTTTTGGCGATGAGATCGAGGCCATTCGCCTCCTTGACCCGGTGACAGGCGCGATCCTCACCAGCGTCAGCGCCCTCAGGGTTTATCCAGCTCGCCACTTTGTAACACCCGAAGAGCGGCTAGAGCAGGCCATCCGCAGCATTGAGGAAGAGCTGGAAGAGCAGCTAGCTCTCTTTCGCCGCCAGGGCAAGCTCTTAGAAGCTCAGCGGCTGGAGCAGCGCACCCGCTCCGATTTGGAAATGCTGAGGGAGGTGGGCTACTGCAACGGCATTGAAAACTACTCCCGGCATTTGACGGGGCGCAAGGAGGGGGAGCCGCCTGCTTGCTTGGTGGACTACTTCAAGGCCAACGATTGGCTATTGGTGGTGGACGAATCCCACGTTACCGTGCCGCAAATCCGGGGCATGTACAATGGGGATCGCGCCCGCAAACAGGTGTTGGTGGATCACGGCTTTCGCCTGCCCAGCGCCCTTGACAATCGCCCCCTTAAAGCCGAGGAATTTTGGGCCAAAGTCCACCAATGCATCTTTGTTTCCGCCACGCCCGGCAACTGGGAATTGGAACAAAGCGAAGCTCAGTTTGAAACCATGGTGGAAAATGGCAAACCCCTGAAGTTCTACATACCGGGCACAGGCCGGGTTGTAGAACAAGTTATTCGGCCTACCGGTGTCGTGGATCCAGAAGTGCATGTCCGCCCCACAGCCGGTCAAGTGGAGGATCTGCTCTCAGAAATCTACCTGCGCCTAGAGCGCTCGCAGCAGGGCTTCCCGGAACGGGTCATCGTAACCACCCTTACCAAACGCATGGCTGAAGATCTCACGGAGTACTTGCAGGAATGCGGGATCCGGGTTCGCTATTTGCACTCTGAAATTACCCCCATTGAGCGCATTGAGATCCTCCAAGATTTTCGGGAAGGGGCTTTTGATGTCCTGGTGGGGGTCAATTTGTTGCGGGAGGGGTTGGATCTGCCGGAAGTCTCCTTGGTGGCCATTTTGGATGCAGATAAAGAGGGATTTTTGCGGGCGGAGCGATCCCTAATCCAGATGATTGGGCGGGCAGCGCGCCATGTCCGCGGCATGGTGGTGATGTATGCTGACACGCTGACTGGCAGCATGGCAAGAGCGATTGCCGAAACCCAGCGCCGCCGCCAAATTCAGTTGGAATACAATCGCCAACACAACATCACCCCTAAGCCCATCGTTAAGAAAAACAGCAATGCCATTTTGTCTTTTTTATCCATCTCCCGCAAACTCAAGGGCAAGGATCTGGAAAAAGCCTTGCCAGCGCTGGATGAGATCCCTCTATCCAAAATTCCAGAGCTCATTAGCGAGCTAGATGCAAAGATGAAAGCGGCAGCTAAAAACTTGGAATTTGAAGAAGCTGCCCGGCTGCGCGACCAAATTAAAAAGCTGCGCCAACGGCTTTTGGGCCACCCCTGGAGCGCCTAAGCTCCCAGCCTGCCTCCCCAGCCGCGGGACTTGCTCGTGCCACCATGGGCATACCGCCAAGCCTCCTCAGGATTCCTGAAACCATGGGTGTTCGTCTCCGCCGAGCCATTCAAGATTCCCTCTTGCTGAAGGGGGCTGTACTCGCGCTGGGGCTGACGATGGGGATTGGTCTCTGGCTTTCCCCTGCCCTCTTTGCCCCCTTTGAGAACCGCCTGGCGCAGGCACTTGAGCTGCGGGATCCTGGAGTTGCCCCCGAGGGAGCTCCTTCCCCAACCCCGCTGGGGATCCCGTTGACTGGCCAAGAGGGCACAGCAGTGCTAGTGGGGGGAGTCCCGGTGTTTCGCCTGCAAACGGCAGAATACCCCAGCGACGTGCGGGCTGATAATGTGCGGGCAATCATCGAGCGCTTTTTGGAAGAGGGCCAGTTGCCGGAGCCAGAGGTGCGGGTGGCTCAGGATGCCAATGGGCAGTACGTTCTCCGGCTGGGAGAAAGAGGCCGCTTTGAGGCCACCCAACGGTACTTGTTTACCGTCACCTATGCCGATGCGGCTGCCGAGCGCAGGGTGCCGCTGGCTCAGGTAAGCCTCAACGATGTGCGTCTAGTGGCCAACAGTTGGGCACGGCGGCTGGAACAAGCCATCGCTGAGTACCGGCAGGATCGGCTGGATCTGCAGCGGACGCGGGATCCGCGCGTGCTAGTGCTCACTACCTTGGCTGGGCTGGCCAGCGTGGCTGTGGGGTTCTTTCTCTGGCGGCTGTTCGACCGTAGCCTCGTCCGCCTGCAGAGGTGGCTAGAGCTCCGGGCTGACCCAGGTTGGGGAAGCTGGATCGACATGGGAGGATCCCTGCTGCGCAGCCTAGGAGCGATGCTTATTGCCGGCATCTCGCTGGACCGCAGCATTAGCTTCATACCCGCCCTGCGGCCCTTTCAGCGGGCTTTTTACGCGCGCTTGGGGCAGGTGGTGGACACAGCACTGGGCGTTCTCATCCAGCCGCTGCCCAATTCCAATGTTTCCATTGCTAGCCTATTGGTCTTCTTTGTCCTGGCCACTTTGGTCTTTACGGTTGCCCACTATATCAGCGTTGGCTTAAAGCAGCGGTTTTTGGGTCGCCTTGGGCTGGACTTGGGCACCCAGGAGTCGACGGCGGCCATCTTCAAATACGTCCTCACCCTATTTGGGATCCTGCTAGTGCTGCCCTTCAGCGGCCTCAACCTCAGCTCCTTGGCTGTGATTGCAGGGGCGGTGGGCTTAGGAATTGGCTTTGGCCTGCAAAACCTTTCCAACAACTACATTAGCTACCTCGCCATCCTCCTAGAGCGTCCCATCCAGATTGGGGATCTAGTCGAAGTGGACAACTTGCTTGGCACAGTAGAGCACATTGGCCCGCGGGCCACTGTCCTGCGCACCTTGGATCGCATCTTTGTCATTGTGCCCAACTCTCGCTTCACTGAGTCAAAGGTGGTGAACTGGAGCTACCGGGATCCCCGCTGCCGCATCCACATTCCCGTGGGCGTAGCCTACGGCTCCGACACAAAGGTGGTTACCGAAGCCCTGCTTGCCGTTGCTAGGGGAAATCCGCGGGTTCTGACCAACCCGCCCCCGCAGGTGTGGCTTAGATCTTTTGGGCCTTCTTCCCTTAACTTTGAACTGTTGGTGTGGATCAACCGTCCTCAGGACCAATTTGTCTTGACTAGCGAGCTCAACTTCGCCATCGAGGCCGAGTTTCGGCGGCGCGGGATCCGCATCCCCTTCCCCCAGCAAGACATCCACATCCGCAGCTTGGAAGGACTGGTTTCCCTCAGCCGCAACGGCGGATCCCGTTCTCTGCCTGACGCTGCTTCTATCCAGTCGGCCCTCAGCGAAGCAGCCCAGTTCTCGGAAGACAAGGATTAGGGTTAGGGAGAGACACCATGCTGCAAAGCCTGGAGCGTGTGTTGGCCAGTTTCAGCGGCCACCCCCTTTGGGCCGAGCTCAACCAAATGCAGACCCTGCGGCAGATCTGGCCGGAAGTGGTGGGAGAAGCGGTAGCCGCGCAAACCTACCCGGTCAACCTGCGCCGCCAGGTGCTGCAGGTGGCCACTTCTACCCCTGCTTGGGCTCAGAACCTCACCTTCCAGCGCCAACGGATTCTCAAGAAACTTAACAGCCGCCTCCACCCTCCCCTCGCGGATATCCGCTTTAGCCCTGCCGCTTGGCATGCGAGGTCGGGCTTGGCTAACTCTTTTGCCTCCGATGCGGAACTGGTGGACAGGTTCTACCCCCCTCCCCCTGTATCCTCAACTCCCAAGCGGCCTACCACCCCTCGCCGCTCCAGCTTATCTCCCTCTTCTGTTCGCGTTAGCGGGACGGAGTCCTTAGAGGCCAAAGCTGCCTTTGAGCGCTGGGCTCGGCTAGTGAAACGGCAACAAACCCAGCAAAACCTGTTTCCCTGCCCTGCCTGCGGCTGCCCCACTCCTGCTGCCGAGCTGGAGCGTTGGTTGGTCTGTGGGTTTTGCCATCGCCAGTCCTTGCGTGGATCCAGCCGCCGCTACCCCAGGGAGTTGCCGCCTGCAGGAATAGCGTCTACTCCAGCAGGTTGACCCAGCGCAAGTAGGCTTCGACCAACGGGGATCCTGCCAAGGCAGCCGTAGCCCCGCCTAGAGCCAGGTAGGGTCCAAAGGGAACAGGTTTGCCCAGGCGAGCTCGTCCTCTGGCCATGGCCAATAAGCTAACCAGCAAGCCCAACGCGGAACCCAAAAGGAGGGTCACGACCACCCCCTGCCAGCCCAGCCACATGCCAATGAGGGCCAGCAACTTGCCATCTCCTCCGCCCATGGCCTCCCGCCGCAAAACTTGGCGGGCCACCAGACCAATGCCTTCCACTAGCCAAATGCCCAGCACCGCGCCTGCCATCCCAGCCACCAAAGACGAGCCTGTAGCGGCCAGGGATCTGGATCCCTCTAGCCAAGGCAGCACCAAGCGGGCCAGCAGCCCTGCCAGCAAGCCAGAGCGGGTGAGCGCTTCTGGTAGCAAAAACGTATCCAGGTCAACCAAGGCCAGCGCCAGCAGCCAGCCCAACAGCAAGCAGGTGAGGATCCCGCGGGGAGAAAACCCCAGCATCCCAACGCTGAGGCCAAACAGACCCATGGTCAAGGCCTCGACGGCAGGGTAGCGCCAGGCGATGGGATTCCCGCAGTGACGGCAGCGACCACGCAGCAAGAACCAGCCCAGGATGGGGAGGTTCTCCGTCGGCCCTAGGGGCGTCTTGCAGTGGGGACAGTGGGAGCCAGGATAGAGTAGAGAGAGACCCCGAGGCAGGCGGTAGACCACCACGTTGATAAAGCTGCCCACGCAGGCCCCTAGGATCAGCACCAGCACCCAACCCAACAGGCGCAGTTCCCAGGCGCCGGCCAGGAAGTCTGCCCTCACCGCCGTTCCCAGGCAACAAAGACTAACTCTGCCATCGTATAGCGTACACCCTCCAGATGGGCAGGGGAGCAGGGCTTCAGCGCAGCGGCTCCAACTGCTGCAAGGGAATAAAGGTCTCCTGAGGCAAGAGAATGGGAAACTCCGAGAAAATCAAGTCGCCCCGCAGGGTACGGCGATGGATGACCACGCCCCGCGGTGGCTGCTCCACCACCTCTGGGCGGTGCTGAAGATGAAGCTGGTAGATCTGGCGAGCTGCTTGTAGCAAAGTGCTGTCCATGAGCAGTCTCACCCCCTGCTGGTGGTTCGATCCTTAGGATATCGCGGCGCAGAGCCGGTGGGCCATCCATCTTTATTTCCCAATTCAGGAAGTTGACCGGCAAGGAACCGAGAGAGGTCGCCAAACGAGCTTGAGCTGGGGGGGTAGCCAGCAGGGCAGGTTAAGACAGGGCTATAGATCCCGCTTGGGTAGGAGAGTACAGTGGGGGCAAGCGCGCTGAGAGCAGATGGAGAGAACCTACCTGCTGGGGCTGGGCTGGATCCTAGGCCTGTTGCTGCGGGCCTGGCCGGCAGTGAGCGGCTGGGGGTGGGGGATCCCTCTAGGGCTGGGGTTAGTGGGATCCCTGGTCTACCGGCAACGGCCGCGCCTGGGGCGCACCTGGCTGGCGGCGGGGCTGGTGGGCTGCCTGGCTTGGGCCTACCTGGGCTGGCGGCAGCCGGTTCCCGGCCCAACGGATATTAGCCTTCTAGCCCCCCAGCAGCAAATGAGTCTGGTGGGCACCGTCCTTTCGGAGCCCCGTCCTACCCGCGGCGAGCGGCAGCAGTTTTGGCTCGAGGCGGAGCAGGTGCTGGAGGCCGACTCCACTGCCCGCCAGGTGAGCGGCAAGCTCTACGTCACTGCTAGCCCGGCAGCCCTCCAGGGCAGGGATCTCCATCCCAACCAGCGGGTGCGCCTGGTGGGATCCCTCTACCTTCCCAGTCCGGCTTTGAACCCGGGCAGCTTTGATTTTCAAGCCTACCTGCAGCGCCAGGGAGCTTTTGCCGGCTTCAGCGCCCGCGAGGTGATCCCGCAGCCGGGAGGAAAAGTCTGGGGAGGTTGGGTGTTGCGGCGGCGGGTGCAGCAGGCCTTCGTCGCCGGTCTGGGGGAGCGGCAGGGGAACCTCTTGGCCTCGCTGGTGCTGGGATCCCGGGCTGCCCAACTGGATTTCGACTTGCAAGATGCCTTCCGAGAAATCGGCATGGCCCATGTTCTGGCCGCTTCTGGGTTTCACGTGTCGCTACTGCTGGGGGTGGTGTTTGTCCTGACGCGGCGGCTGGCAGTGCGCCTGCAGCAGGGGATCCTCCTGGCAGCCTTGGGGGTTTACCTCACCTTGACAGGGTTTACCCCTTCGGTGCTGCGGGCGGCAGTGATGGGAGTGGCGGCCATGCTGGTGCTGACGGAGCCGCGGCTGGAGGGGAAAGTTAGGCTCAACCCCCTGGGAACGCTGCTGGTGGCAGCGGTTTTGCTGTTGCTCTATCAGCCACAGTGGATTACAGACCTGGGGTTTCAGCTCAGCTTTGCCGCCACCTTGGGCCTGCTGGTGGGGACAGCTCCCATTGTTTCCCGTTTGGACTTCTTGCCCCCAGCAGTGGCTACCGCCTTGGCTGTTCCTCTGGCCGCCCAGATCTGGACCTTGCCGCTGCAAGTGGCCATCTTTGGCCGCATCCCCACCTATTCCCTGCTGGCCAACCCGCTGCTGCTAATCCTGCTGCTGCCCCTGCTGGTGGCCGGGTTTGGGGTGGCCTTTGTGGCTTTGCTCTGGCCGGGGCTAGGATCCCTGCTGGCCCAGCCCCTGACGTTTTTGATCACACCCTTGATCAACTGGGTGAGCTGGATGGCCAGCTGGCCCTTAAGTTCCTACTACACCGGCAGGGTCTCGCTGCTCCAGTGTCTGCTCCTCTACGGGGCGCTGGTGGCCCTCACCTTTTGGCCGCAGTGGCGACGGGCTTTCCGCTGGCAGGGCACTGCCCTGATCATGGCCGCCATCCTGCTGGGGCCGAGGTTGTGGCCGGGGCCGCCAGTTCAGA
Source organism: Synechococcus sp. R65.1 (assembly GCF_047461755.1). Classification (NCBI taxonomy): domain Bacteria; kingdom Bacillati; phylum Cyanobacteriota; class Cyanophyceae; order Synechococcales; family Synechococcaceae; genus Synechococcus; species Synechococcus sp. R65.1. Next base: position 119,201 of record NZ_JANSHU010000001.1, read on the forward strand.
TCACCGCTTTGGCCAGTGGCCCCATCCCCATTCTGGTCATTCAGGCAGAAGGACGCCACCTCTTGCTCAACAGCGGCGATCCCCGCCTGGCCGAGCGCACGGTGCTGCCTTTTCTGCGGCAGCAGGGCCTGCGCCGTCTGGAGGGAGCGGTAGCCATGACCTCTAGGGGCTCTGCCAATGGCGCTTGGGAGATCCTGCTTTCGGCTTTCTCCATTGGGCACTTCTGGGACGGGGGCGGGATCAGCGCCGCTTCCGAAAGCTACCTGCGCTCCCTCAGTGCCGTGCAAGCTGCCGGGATCCCCTATCAAGTCTTGCGGCCCGCCGACCGCATCCCTTTTTCCGAGCGGCTGAAGCTGCAGGCTGTCCATACCAACCCCCTGGTGTTGACCCTGGAGGCCGAGGGATCCCGCTGGCTGCTTTTGGGGTCCGCCAGCACCCAGGTCCAGGCCGAGCTAACCGGATCTCCCCTGCTGCCGGCCCAAATTGACTGGCTGTGGTGGGATGGGGGATCCCTAATCCTGGACTTGCTGGAGCGCTTTCAGGTGCAGGCGGGCATCAGCTCTGGCTCCGCCGGCGAGGCAGTGGTTACTTGGTTTCGGCAGAGGCAGCGGCCTCTCTACTTAGCCGAGCGCGTTGGAGCAGTGACCTGGTCGCGGCAAGGCGTGCAAACCCTGAGAGCGCAAGAGCTCTAGCACCTCCTCCCCAGGCGGGCTTGATTGTGGAGGCGGTGGGGATCCCATCCCCTAAAATGGGATCACCCCGATAAGCCCTCTTTGCTCGGCTAGACCTATGGACATCATCACCTTTGGCTGGGTTGCCGTTGCTGCTTTCTTTGCCTTTTCGATTGCCTTTGTGGTTTGGGGCCGCAACGGCATGTAGCCCTATCCTTCGGTGTTTCTGGCCCTATGGAAACTGCCTTGCCCTGGATCCTCCGCCTTGCCTATGGGGGCATCTTTTTGCTCCTAGCGGCCATAACTTTGGGCGTTGGCTACATCACCTTGATCGACTGGCGGGATCGGCGGCGACGCAACGAAGTTGAGCGCAAAGCCCGTCGCTCCAAGCGCTAGCGCCGCTGTTGGGCCTGCTCACGTCAGTCTTCAACCCAACTCAGGGTGGGGATGGCCAGGTAAGGCAGGGGATCCTGGGGTTGCAGTTGAGAAAGATGCCGCAGGATGCCCTGGTTAGCCTGCCACAGGGCTTGCACATCCCATCCAGCGTAGGTGGGCAGAAAGTCCGCCAGCTTGCGGTTGGCCTCCCCCAACAGGATCATGCAGCCGCGGCGGTTGCCGTTTTGCAGGTGATAGTAGGCCACGGCGGTTTGCAAAAGCCCCTGGTAGAAGCGCCGCTCTGGATCCACTGCCTCCATCCACAGGGCCTCTAGGGTGTCGTGGCAGGCGTAAAATTCCCCCCGGTTAAACTGCTCGGCGGCCAGACGCAGCGCTTCTGAGGGGGCGTCGCTCATGTCGCTAGGCACAGGCCAGGGGGGATGTCTGCACAGGCAGGGATCCCTTCGGCAACACCAGGGTAAAGCAGGTTTTGCCTTGAGAACTCTCCACCGAGACGCTGCCCCCCAGCCGCTGCATCCACTGCTTGACCAAAGCCAGGCCCAGGCCGGTGCCGCCCCGCTTCCAGGGATCCCCGCTGGGAATGCGGTAAAACTTCTCGAAGATGCGCTCCTGCTCGGCAGGGGGAATTTCCACCCCCTCGTTGATCACCCGAATTTCCACCTGCTGCGGGCCAGAGCGCTGCGCTGTTACCCAGATGTTGCACCTTGGGGGAGTATACTTGCAGGCGTTGTTGACCAGCTCCTGCACCACCCGCTCCAGGCCGCCCCGATCGGTGAGCACCTTGCCCACATTTGGCGCAATCTGCCACTGCAACCGTTGCTGGTTGGCCTGGGCCTGCTGTAGAAACGGCTCCAGCACGCTGGGCAGCCAGGTTGCCAGCGGCACTTCTTCCAGATGGAGCGTTTTGGATCCCTGCTCCAACCGCTGCAGATCCAGCAGGTCGTTCACCAATTCCGCCTCCCGCTCACACTCCTGCTCCAAAATCTTGAGATATTGCTCTCGTTTTTGGGGGGCGCGGGCGGTTTTCAGCAGTTGGATGGCCATCCTCATGTTGGTGATGGGGGTGCGCAGCTCGTGGGAGACGGTGCTCAAAAAATCATCTTTGAGGCGGTTGAGGCGCTCCAGCTCACCAATTTGCTGCACAGAAGCCTGGTAGAGGCGGGCCTGGCGGATGGCAATGGCGCAGTGATCCGCCACCTGCTGCACCACCTGCACCTCCAGTTCATCAAAGCACTCGGCTGCCGGCTTCGCCAGCCAGAGATCCCCCAGCACCCCTTGGTCATCCCGCAGCGGGCACACCAGCAGGGTCAGCCCTTCCCGACGGGGGATCCAGCCCTGCCCAGGCAAGTGGCAGAATTGCACCGCTTGACCCCCTTGCAGGTGCCGGTAAAGATCGGGGTAGTCGGCCAGGGTCAGGGTGATCCCACCGGCAGGTGGTAGAGCAGAGGTGTATTCATAGCGCACCGTCGCCTGGCCAGATGCCCAATCGTAGAGACAGAGATCGCAACCTTGAATGGGCAACCCCAGAGCCAACTCCTGCACCACTGCCCGCAGGATCTGGGCTTCCTCCAAACTGCTGCGCACCTGGTCGGTGACCCGCTGCAAGAGGGCATCCATAGCCAGAGATCGCTGCAGGGCCGCCGTCCGCTCCTGCACCTCCTGCTCCAGACGGGCGTTGAGGGTTTGCAACTGCCGGTAGAGCTGATTTTGCGTAATGGACAGGGCCAAATGTACCCCGACCCGACTCATCAGCTCTTGCTCTGCAGCTGACCAAGCCTTAGGCTCGTCAATTTTCAGCTCCCGCCAGGCAGCAAAAGAGATCAAAGGCAGTTCTTGTCTGGGATCCCCCTGGGTAAACCAACGGTAGCCCGCCCAGTGGGTTTCTTGGTAAACGGCCCCGCGAAACACGCTCAGCCAGCCCACCGGCTGGTCATTCCAGGCGAGCTGGGCCACCAGCAGGCCACGAATGGGTGTCTGCTTCATCTGCTCTTGCAGCTCCGGCCATTTCTCCAAGTGGGATAGCGACCACATCTTCACCCAGCCCCCCGCTCCTCCGGCCCTTCCGAGCTGCTCCTGTAGCCAGGTGTCGTAGCTTGCCGGGGGTTGCACACCATGACAACAGAGGGTGTCTGCGCCCATAAAGTGGATCCGCAGCCGCGCCCCGATCCCCTGCAAACCGGCAGCAAGCTGCTCCAGCACCGTAGTCAAGGTCGTCTCCGGGTGCAGGGGCGAGTAAACTAGAGCAGCAATTTGGTTGATGAGGCGTTCCTGCTGCGCCTTTTGCCGCGCTTGCTCCAGCAATTCCGCCTGAGCAATGGCAATGGAAACTTGATCCGCCAGCAACTGCACCACCTGCAGCTCTTCTTGGGAGTAGGGACGAGGCTCAGCATGATGGGAGACCAACAGCCCCCATAGCTCCTGGTGATGCATCAGGGGAACCACCAAGGAAGAGGCCACCCCCATGGATTTCAAATAGTGAACATGGCAGGGATCCACGGGCCGCTGCAGCGGCTCGCCCAGAGGAACCCTAGCAGACAACCCCCAGGACTCCGGCTGGCTGATGGAACGGCTCTGCGCCTCCACATCCACAATTACCCGCACCTGAGCTAGGCGAAACAACCGCCGCGCCTCCTCGGGAATGTCCCCTGCCGGAAAAGTCAGCCCCAAGAGCGAGGGCAGCCGCTCCCCGCCTCGTGCTTCCGCCACCACCGTCCCATGCCCTTCCGGGTCGAAGCGGTACACCTTCACCCGATCCGTTTCCAGAAAAGACCGTATCTCTTCCGCTGTTGCCTTGAGGATTTCCTCCAGCTCCAGGGATTGCCGAATCTGGTGGGTGATGCGGTTGATGAGGGCATCTCGGCTGGGTCGAGCTGCGGCAGCCCACGTTTTGGTATCCATAGTTGCAAGCCCCTAGCCCCTGGAATTAGCGGAAAGTACCTAAAAATACATCCCTTTTTTCCAGCATAGGATGCCCTTGAGAAGAGCAGTCGGAGTTCAAAAGAAAAGTTAAAGAAAAAGTTAAAAATGGCAACCCAGGGTTTCCCGGGTTGGAATCGTCTGAGATCGGGTGAGATCTAGGGTCGGGAATGGCCTACGGTCCACCCGCGCCCTCGGAAAGCAGAGCTAGAGGAGAGGCAGCTGAAACAGGCGAGCGGCATTTTGGCTGGTTTCTTCTGCCAGTTTTTCCGGCGGGATTCCCAACAGCTCCGCCAAGGTTTGGGCCACCCGCTGCACATGGGCTGGCTCGTTGCGTTTGCCGCGGAAGGGAGTAGGGGCCAGGAAAGGGCAATCGGTTTCCACCAGAAGCTGGGACAGGGGCACCTCCAAGGCCGAGCGGCGCACCGTCTCCGCGTTCTTAAAGGTCACGATGCCGCTAAAGCTAATAAAGCAGCCCAGCTCCACAAAGAGCCGCGTCTCCTCCGGGGATCCGCTCCAGCAGTGCATCACCACCCGCAGCGATTCCCCTGTGGCCATGGCCTCTTGGAGAATCTCATAGGTGGCCGCTGCCGCCTCGCGGCAATGGACAATCAGGGCTAGATCCTGCTCCCGGGCAATGGCAATGTGGGCGCGGAAGGATTCTTTTTGCCGCTCGATATCTGACGGGTCGGACTTGTAAAAATCCAAGCCCGTCTCCCCGATAGCCACCACCCGCCTGTCGCCTGCGGCCAACTGGGCAATCTTTTCGGCCAGCTCTGGCTGCCACTGGCGCGCCTCAAGCGGATGCAGTCCCACCGACAAGAACACCTCGGGATACTGGTCGGCAATGGCCTGCAACTGGGGAAACTCCGCTGGCGTGACGCAGGAATGTACTAGTTGCCGGATCCCGGCCTGGCGCCAGCGCTCGGCCACCTGGGGCAGATCTTCTGCAAAGTCGGGATAGTTTAAGTGGACGTGGGTGTCCACCAGGGGGGCAGCGGGCAAGACGGCGGTGCTCAAAGCTCAGCTCCCGGACAAAATGTTGCGAACTCTATCCAATTGTAAAGGCCGTTCCCTGCCTGTTTGGGATCTGTCGGCAGGATCCCGTGCTCACAACTCCTGGGGAGCGGGATGAGCCATGATGATTGAGGAAACTTTACGCTGGAGGTTTGTTATGGCTCGTACCCCCTCAACGATGCTGCCTTTGGGCACCCCCGCCCCTGACTTCAGCTTGCCGGATGTGGTAACTGGACAAACCATTTCCCTTTCTACCTTTGCCGACAAGCCCGCTTTGCTGGTGATGTTTATCTGCCAGCACTGCCCCTACGTGAAGCACGTGCAAGAGGAGCTGGCTCGCATTGGCAGAGATTACAAGGACCGCGGCGTCGGCATTGTAGCCATCAGCGCCAACGACGTGGAGAAATACCCCGAGGACAGCCCCGAGAACTTGAAGAAGATGGCCGAGACCTTGGGCTTTACCTTCCCCTTCTGCTACGACGAAAGCCAAGAGGTGGCCAAAGCCTTTTCAGCCGCTTGCACTCCCGACTTTTTCCTGTTCGATGCCGATCGCAAGCTGGTGTACCGCGGCCAACTGGACGACAGCCGCCCCGGCCTGCCGGATGTGCCAGTGACTGGCAAAGACTTGCGGGCAGCGCTGGATAACCTGCTGGCGGGCAAGCCCATCGATCCCAACCAAAAGCCCAGCCTTGGCTGCAACATCAAGTGGAAGCCCGGCAACGAGCCCGACTACTTCAAGCAAGCCTCTTGAAAGTCCTGGGGCGGATCCCAAACTTCCCCTAGACCCCCATCTTCGCCCTAGAGCAGGCCAGTAGGCCCTCAAGCAACCTCCCCTCCCGCAAGGGGGGTTGTCTTTATTTTTACTTTTTTATCCCGGAATAGGGGATAAGATAGGGCCACAGTCATTAGAGATACGTAGAAAGCAGCATGCAAGCTACTCTCGACTTAACCGTGGATTACCGGACTTACCGCTTGGCAAGGATCCTGAGCGAAAACCTTTCCCTGGGGGAACTGCGGGAGGTCTCTCCAAAATGGCAGGACATAGCCCCTGCTGCAGACAGGACTCAAGCCCCACCGGAGCAGGTTGAGCAGCGCCACCTCGCTCCTCAAAGTAGGACTCAAGCGGAGGCAGCCGTGAATGCCCCTGCTGGTTCGGCGTCCAGCATTCGAGAGGTGGTTGAACAAGTGTTTCAGAGTGGCTTCCTCAGCCGGGAACAGGAGAGCCTCATCAACGAACTACTTTTGCGGGGACGTTACACGGAGGGTGAGCTAGAGATTCTGGATCAGTTGATTGAAAAGTTGCGCAGCCACAAGGTCGAAGCAGAGCAGCTAACGCTTACCCGGTCGGCTTAGCCGCTCAAAATCCAGCCTTGGTAGCAGCTAGTACAGAAGTAAGCTACACCTGTGAAGTACCATAATTCCCTTGGCCTTTCTATAGAGTCCTGTTCTGTCGGGTGCTTACTAGCGCCGGAGGACTCGTTGGGGAGGTTCTCCCATCAGGTAGAGCACTGATGCAATCTTCTCCCTTGCCGCTCCGCTCCATCCCTTTGCGGGTAGCGCTGCTAGCACCCTTAGTGCTGGCAGTGGTAGGAGGGGCAGGCGGGGTATCCTACTTCTCCTGGCGGGCTGGGCAGCGGATGGCGCTGCAGTTGGCTAGGCACTTGAAGAGTGAGGTTAACGACCAAGCCGAGGATCACCTACACAGATATCTGCAGGCCCCCCTGCAGGTAAATGCCCTCAATAGGGAGGTGCTGCGCTGGGGACTTTTGCCCAATCTGGCCGCCCCGCGGCTAGAAGTGCTGGAAGCCTATTTTGCCCGCCAGTTGCAGCAGTTTCCCAAGCTGAGCGACATCGGCTTTGTCTCAGTTCATGGGGGGTTTGTAACCGCCCGCCGCCACGCCGATGGCTCCATCTGGACCTACCACACGCCGGGCCTGCAGCCGGGATCCGTCCAAGGCCGCCAACGGGATCCAGAAAGCGGGGATCCCACTGGCTTGACGCGGCAACTAAGCTCTTTAGATTTGCAGCAGTTGTCTTGGTTTCCCGAAATCCTGCAACAGGCAGAGGCCCGCCGTACCTGGCTGGTGAGCAACTTTTTTGTCGAGTCTTCCCACCAAAAACCGGAGCGGCTAATCCTGACGGCACTGCCCTTGGCGGACGCGGAGGGCCAAGTTTACGGCAGCCTGGTGGCTTCCCTCCCGGTTCATCACCTGCAGGCTTTTCTAGAGGATCTGCAGGCCGGCTTGGAGTATCCAGGGACGACCTTGTTGCTGGATGGGGAGGGCCAGGTGGTGGCCAGCACGGAGAAGCCATCTCCTCAACCGCGGCTGCTGGCTGTGCAAGAGCAGGTGGGATCCTGGGAGATGGCGGCCTCACAAGGGCTGCTGCGTCTTGAGGTGGACGGGATCCCCCACTGGGTGCAGGTAAAGGCCATTCAGGAGGAAGGGGGGCTAGGTTTCTATTTCCTACACGGGATCCCGGAGAGCACCCTGTTGGCCCCCGTCTATAGCAGCACGCAGCAGGCGGCTCTGTGGGGAGGGGGGCTGCTACTGGGCTTTCTGGGAGTTGGGATCCTCCTGGACAAAGCCCTCTCTCGCCCGCTGCGCCGCCTTACCCAAATAGCCGAGCAATTTGTGCACAGTGGGATCCCAGCCTTGGCCTCTATGGATCCCGGCCCCATCCAAGAGGTGCAGACCCTGGCCAAAGCTTGGCAGCAGGCGGCCGCTAACCAACAGGCTTTGTTGGATCGCCTCTGGCAACAGCAGCAGCAGTACTGCGCTGTGGTGGAGCAGCAGACGGAGCTGATCTGCCGCTTTCGGCCCGATACTGCCATAACCTATGCCAACCCGGCCTACCTGCGCTTCTTTGGCCGCTCCGCAGAAGAAACGATAGGCAGGCGCTGGAGGGATTCTCTGCCGCCGGAAGAACGGGAGGCGGTACTGCAGGCGCTGGCCGTCCTCACGCCTGAGCACCCCTTCCACCGCAGCGAGCGGGAGTACCCCGGCAAAGACGGACAATCCCGCTGGGTAAGCTGGGTAGATCGGGGCATTTTCGACAGCCAAGGCCAACTGGTGGAGATCCTGTCGGTGGGGCGGGAGATCACCGAGCAAAAGCGGGCCCAACAGCAGCTAGAAGCCCTTAACCGCGAGCTAGAAGCCCAGGTGGCGCTGCGCACCGCCCAGTTGGAGCAGGCTTTGCGCTTTGAGGCAGTGCTGCGCTCCCTTAGCGGCCAGATGGTGGCCAGCCTCAAAGAGGGAGAGATCTTGGAAGAGGTGGTCAAGAGCCTAGCCGAGGCTCTCAACCTGACTGGCTGTCATATTTTCTTGACCAGCGCCGATGGATCCTCTTGGATCCGGGCTTGCTCTTTTCCAGAGAAGGCGGATCCCGCCTCCCTTAACGACCCTGAGCTTGGGCACCTGCTGCACTCCCACGCCTTGCCCTGGGAAGTCCACTGGTGTTGTCAAAGAGGCGGGCGCTGGGTACACCTCTTGGCTTGCTCCCTTCGAAACCACCAAGAGCGGCTGGGGCTCTTGCTGTTGGAGCGGCAGCAGGAGTTTTTCGAAGCCGAGAGACAACTGGCCTATCAGGTGGTCAACCTGTGCGCCCTGGCCCTGCGCCAGGCCCGTCTGTACGAGGAGACCCGGGCCCAAGTGAAGGAATTGGAGCGGCTCAACCTGCTCAAGGATGATTTCTTGAGTACCGTCTCCCACGAGCTACGCACCCCCATGGCCAATGTGCGCATGGCCCTGCAGATGCTGCAAATAGCCCGCGATAACCCTAAGAAACAGCAGCACTATTTCGCTATCGCTCTCAAAGAATGCAACCGACAAATTGATCTCATCAACGACCTGCTGGACATACAGCGGCTTTCAGCCGAGAAGTATCTGCTCCAGCCGGAAGAGATCTTCCTGCCGCACTATTTGCGGGATCTGGTGGCGGCAGCCCAGCCTCTAGCCCAGGGCAAAAAGCAGAACTTGCAACTGCGCCTAGAAGAGGGGATCCCCCCCCTTAAGGCAGATCCCAAGGCTCTGGGCCGCATCCTGCGCGAGCTGCTGCACAACGCTGTCAAGTACACCGCCCCTGAGGGATCCATCCGTCTGCAGGTAACTCCAGAAGGAGAAGGGATCCTCTTTGTCTGTAGCAACAGCAGCGAGATCCCAGAGGCGGAGCTGCCCCGCATCTTTGAAAAGTTCTATCGGATCCCGAAGGCGGATCGCTGGGAGCACGGCGGCACCGGGTTGGGGTTGGCTTTGGTCAAGCAACTGGTAGAGCACATGGGGGGGCAAATCTCCGTCAGCAGCGCAGAGGGATGGACCCATTTCCGCGTCTGGCTACCTTCTGCCCTGCCAGCAGCAACTGCAAAAAACCTTGGATCTGCGGGCGCCGCCTAGGAACGGCCAAGGGCCGGCTCAGGGGAAGGCAAGCTGGAAGCGCGCAAGAAGGATCCCCGCAGCTGACCGCAGGCAGCGTTGCCATCTAGGCCACGGGTCTGGCGCACGCTGGCCTGGACGTGGTGTTCCTCTAGCAGGCGGACGAACTCCGCCACCCGCGCTGGGTGAGGGCGCTGATAGTTGGCCTCGGCGATGGGGTTGTACGGGATCAGGTTGACGTGTAGGCGTGCTCCCGACTGGCTGGCCTGGCGCAGCAGGTGGGCCAATTGACGGGCATGGATGGGCAGGTCGTTGACCCCGGCTATAAGCGTATACTCAAAGCTAACCCGCCGTCCCGTGCTCAGCATGTAGTCGCGGCAGTCCTGAATCAAAGCCTCCAGGGGATAGTGGGCTGCGGAAGGGATCAGCTGTTGCCGCAGCTCCTGGTTGGGGGCATGCAGGCTGACGGCCAAGGTAATCTGCAGCTTTTGCTGGGCCAGCCAGGGGATCTGCCGGGGCACGCCCACTGTCGAGAGGGTGATGTGCCGCTGGCCAATGCCAATATCCTGATTGAGGCTGCGGATGGCCTGCACCACGGTGTCGCGGTTGAGCAGGGGCTCCCCCATGCCCATGAAGACCACGTGGCTGACGCGGCGGCCAAAGTCTTCCTGCACCGTTAACACCTGATCCAGGATTTCGTGCAGCTTGAGGTTGCGCCGGTAGCCCATCTTGCCAGTGGCGCAGAAGTCGCAGGCCATGGGGCAGCCCACCTGGGAGGAGACGCAGACGGTCAGCCGTTTGGCGGTCGGGATCCCCACCGTCTCGATCAACTCCCCATCCGCTAGCTGCAGCAGCAACTTAACTGTGCCGTCGCGGGTCTCCGTCCGCTGCACCACCTGGGAGCGCCCCACTGGGTAATCCCCCAGCGCCTCGCGCCAGGCCTTGGGAAAAACCGTCACCTCCTGCAGGGAGCGGATCCCTTTTTGGTAGAGCCAAGTGTGCAGTTGTTGCCCGCGGTAGGCCGGCTGCCCCTGGGCAACTGCCCAGTCTTTCAAGGCAGCTAGGGATTGCCCAAGCAAGGGAAGCGGTGGGGCGGACATAGGCCAGTGGGCAACAGATCCCAAAAGTTGGGTTCTTCCACTCTAGCTTGAAGCCCCAAAGGCTTGCTTTGGCAGCCAGGGCCAGGGTCTTGGATAATGAGTTTGCCCTTGCACGACTAGGACTTTGGCTTGCGCTATGTCGGTTTCGCCGCAACTGGCCCAACTGGCTACGTGGATGGCCGGCCACTTCAACAATCAGCAGCAGGCCATGGCTGAGCCGGTCTGGTTTGCCAACATTCACGTCTACCAGTGCCCTCTGCCGTGGTCGGTGTTTCAGGGGATAGGGTTTTACGTGGAGCAACTGTATGACATCTACCCCGACCAGCCCTACCGCCAGCGGGTCATCCACCTTTTCGAGACGCCGGAGGGGATCCGCATCCAAAACTACGCCTTGGGATCCCCTGAGCTCTACAAATGTGCTGGCCGAGATCCGGGAAAACTGGCCAACCTGACGGCGGCAGAGCTGGAACTCTTGCCCGGCTGTGTGATTCAGGTGGAATGGACGGGATCCTGCTACCGGGGCCGCAGCGTGCCCGGCAAAGGCTGTATTGTCGAGCGCAAAGGCAGAACCACCTACCTATACAGCGAGTTCGAGATCGGGGCCGACTACTTCCACAGCCTGGATCAGGGCCGTGACCCCGAAACGGATCAAGTGGTCTGGGGATCCCTTTCGGGCCCCTTTCGGTTTGTTAAAAAACAGGATTTTTCCTGCTACTTGCCCCGCTGGAGCTAGCTAGGTGCCGTCCAAATCCAGAAGGCGATGATCCCATCCCAAAGGAGTAGCAGCAGGGCAAAGCCGCCCAGCAGGGCGTACATCCAAGGCTGGACATAGGGGCGCAGCCCGTCGATTTCCAGTCCCGTATGGCGCTGCACCAGCGCTACCAGTTCCCGGAAGCGGCTCACCCGCATGGGCAAAAGGACGCGATCCCCACTGCGGCTGACCAGGTAGTACACCAGACCTCCTTGGCTAGTGGAGCGGGGTTCAAGGTGCTCGACCTCTGCCCAGCGGATCTGCCACTCCTGCCGCACAAAGGGCGGCACCCAGGCGGGGTAGGTGGCCCGCATGCCCACCGCGTCCACCTGGATCTGTTGGCTCAGGGATCCCAGGAGTAGCCCCCAGCCCAGCAGCAGGGCTGCCAGCAGAGCTCCCTGCGCTAGAGGCGTGCCTTGGCGGGCCAGCAGAAGAGGTAGGGGCAAGACTAGTGCCCAGTACAGGGCTTGCACCGAGAAGCGGATCAAAGGCGAAATGGGGAAGGTCATAGACACTCCCAGCCTAGGGCGTGACGTCTCCCCTCTCCATTGAGGGGCATTCCTCTTGCAGAAAGGTGGGTGGCGCTGGCCAGTCAGAAAGGATCCCGAGCACAGCTTGGCCCCGTTCGCGTTCGGCACGCCCTAGAACCGATCCTTCATGCCTCGCAGCCGAGCAAAAACCTGCACCGGATCTAGAACTCCGGTGGCCGCTTGCAAAGCCGGCTGATCCCAGCGCAGGAAGGGGTTGGTGCGGCGCTCTTCGCCGATGGTGCTGGGCACAGTTGGGGATCCCGCCTGGCGCAGGGCCGCCACCTGCTGATAGCGCGCCTGCAGGTCAGGGTTGTCCCCGTCCACCGTCAGGGCAAATCTGAGATTGTTCAAGGTGTATTCGTGGGCACACCACACCCGCGTGGCTTCCGGCAACTGCCGCAGCTGATCCAGGGATCCCACCATCTGCTCTGGAGTGCCCTCAAAGAGTCGCCCGCATCCCCCCGCAAACAGGGTATCGCCACAGAAGAGATCCCCGCTCTCAGGGAAGTAGTAGGCAACATGTCCCCGGGTATGACCGGGCACAAACAGCACCGTCGCCTGCCGGCCCGCAAACTCCACTGTCTCTCCTGCCCTGAGCTCCACCGTCTGGCCAGGGATCCGTCCCCGATCCGCCTGGCTGCCGTAGACAGCCGCACGAGGATAGCGCTCCAAGAGCTGTCGGTTCCCCCCCACATGGTCGTGGTGGTGGTGGGTGTTGAAGATAGCTACCAACTCCGCCCCCAGCTCAGCCAGTTTATCCAGCACCGGCTCGGCCACTGCCGGATCCACCACCGCTGCCGTTGCCGTTTCGGGATCGTAGAGGAGGTAGATGTAATTGTCGCGCAGGGCAGGCAGTTGCAGAATGCGCATGGCCACTTACTCCTCGAAAATGGCCCGTTCTACATCCTTGCGGCTGAGGGAGTAGGGGAAAGACAAAGTCTTGGTGTTGCCGTTGGGGTAGGTGTAGCGCACCCAAATGCTAGTTTCTTCCAAGCGCAGGCAAGCTTTCCAGCCAGGCCGTTCGCAAAACCACTGCTCCACATCCTGGGGATCTCGAGTACAACCCTGTTCCTCCAGCCACTGTTCGATCGAGGGGAGCGAGTGATTGTACAGAGGTGTGGTTTCAGGCGGCAAAGGCATGGCGAGATGGCAAAAGCTACCCCCGCTACTCTATTCAAGCACTTTAGATGCCCAGCATTCCCTGGCCTCCCGCGGCTGGGCAGCTCAGTTAGCCCACTCTCCCCTCCCGCAGCCAAGCCAAAACGCCTGCCAATACTAGGCAGAGCACAAAAGTAGCAGCCATCAGCAGCAGGGCACAGAGCTCACCAGCAGAAAGCGGTCGGGTTTCCATGGGCAGCTCAAGGGCCTCTGCCTCCCGCGAGCCTCTTTGCTCGGGCGATCCCGCCTTGGCCCTCATTGCCTGGAGGCTTGCGTCGTAGATAGCCCGCTTGGCAGGGTTGCTGAGAACAAGGTAGGCTTCCTGCAACTCTTGGAAGCAGCGAAGCGCCACCTCCGGCGCCAGAGGAGAGGTGTCAGGGTGGTAGCGCTTGCTCAACTGCCGGTAGGCCCGCCGAATTGCTTCAGGAGAGGCTCCTGGGGACAGGCCCAGCCGCTGGTAGTAGGTCAGAGAGCTCAACGAGCGCATGCAAGTTGCTGGGCAAGACTAGGGGCAACAGAATGGCTCCTAGGAGAGCTTGACCTTAATGTAAACCACTCTTTGAGCTATGGGGATCCCCCCTGCCAGCCTCTATTCTTCTCCCTCCTCCTCTTCAGACTTGGCTTTGGGGTAGTAGAAACTGGTGTTGCGACCGCTGAGAATGGCGCGCCCAATGGTCATCGCTCGCTGGGCGTGGATCTTGGCTTTGGCTAGCCAAACAGCATACCGCCTGCGACTGCGAGCTTTAGAGGTTTTCTTCTTAGGAACAGGCATAGCTTGTACAAAAGCACAGCTTTACTAGGCTAGCACTGGGCTTGCACCCTCGATCCCAGGCGGGTCAAGCTTTTTCCGGCAACTCCCCAAGGGCAAGCACCTCCGCCCAATCTTAGCTGTTGAGATCTGTCAACTCTTCTACGCAAACCTTCCCAATCCCTTTTGCCAACAGCCTTGGAATCGGTATTCTGGAAACAGGCGGCCAGGCGACGTCGGCCACCCTCCTTTAGGAGATCGATCATACACAGCCTCTTTTCCATCTTGCTGGCCGGGATCCCCCTGGTCAGCTTAGGTTGGACAGGGATCCCAGCGGCCGCCCAATCTGCTAACCCCTCCCTCTGCCGGCAATTTCCTCAAGACATTCGCTGCAATCTCTCTGCTCCCAGCCAAGTTGGACAAGCACCGCAACCCACCGCTCGCCCTCGCGTTGCAGTTTTGGATTTTGATTTCAGCAGCCTCAGCAATCCCTACAGCCTGCCCGAGGCTGCCCGTGGGGTGAGCGATCTGCTGGTGGATCGGCTGGTGAGAGATGGCACTTTCATCGAGCGCTCGCGGCTAGATGCAGTCTTGGCCGAGCAGAACCTGGGTCGATCTGGGCTACTGGACGCCAACACTGCTGCTCAGGTGGGCCGCATCCTAGGAGTCGATGCCGTGATCCTCGGCAGTGTAACCCAGTTTGATGTAGCAGTGCGTCGTTCTGGAGGTGGGGCACCGGTTCTAACCCCTTTTGGCAACTTTCCGCTGGCAGTGGGGGTTGAGTCGGTGGACGTCGATGCCAACGTGCAGCTCAACGCCCGCCTGGTGAGCACCAGCACTGCCGAGATCTTGGCCGTGGTTGAGGGCAAAGGCAACGCTAGCCAGTCGGATAGCACGGTTGCAGTGGCCGGCTTTGGCGGCGGATCTGCCACCAGCAATGAAGAGAAGCTGCTGGTTTTGGCCAGCCAACAGGCGGTGGAGCAAATTGCCCAGCAGCTGGCCGGCTTTGCCGAACGCTTAGCGGCCCAGCCCCGCTCTTTGCCAACGGTTGATGCCCTAGTGGCCGATGTCTACGGCAACCAGGTGATTTTGAACAAGGGCAGCCGCGACGGCTACCGCGTGGGATTGATCCTTTCTGTGGAGCGAGTTGTCCGCGAGGTTAAGGATCCGGCCACAGGAGCAGTCTTGCGCAAGTTGACCGAGCCAGCCGGGCAGATTCAACTGACAGAGGTGGACACAAGCTCCAGCGTTGGCCGCATCCTCAGCGGCTCGGGCTTTAGGGTTGGGGATGTAGCCAAGCCCCTGCGGTGAAACTGCAAAACAAGTTGCCTTCAAAGTTTTCAGCACTTTTTCATGCCAGGCCTGAGGCTTAACTGCTTCTGTCATCCCGGTCTAGGCAAATTTTGAGAAGATAGTTAGCAAGGCTAGCCCAGAAGTTGGGCAGCTACGGGCAATCAGAGCAGCTTGGCAGGGAAAGGATGAAAGCTTTTGTTGCAGGGGCTACGGGAGAAACGGGGCGGCGTATTGTCAAAGAGCTAGTGGATCGCGGCATCCCGGTACGGGCGTTGGTGCGCAGCCGCGAGTTGGCTGCTCAGGTTCTGCCCCCCAAAGCGGAAGTGGTGGTGGGGGATGTGCTGGATCCGACCACGCTGGAGGCTGGCATGGAGGGATGCACGGTGGTGCTCTGTGCTACGGGAGCCAGGCCCAGTTGGGATCCCTTGCAGCCCTACCGAGTGGACTATGTGGGCACCAAAAACTTAGTGGATGTAGCCAAAGCCAAAGGGATCCAGCACTTTGTTTTAATTTCCTCCCTGTGTGTTTCTCGGCTGTTCCACCCCCTCAATTTGTTTTGGCTAATTTTGGTGTGGAAAAAGCAAGCCGAAGAGTACTTGCAAAAAAGCGGCCTCACCTACACCATCATTCGGCCAGGGGGCCTGAAGAACCAAGACAATGAGGATGGCATTGTCCTCTCTCCACCAGACACTCTATTTGAGGGCAGCATTCCTCGCACCAAAGTAGCCCAAGTGGCTGTTGAAAGCTTATTTCAGCCGGCGGCGAAAGACCGCATCTTTGAGATCATCGCTAAGCCTGGTGTTCCCAGGCGGGAGTGGAGTGAGCTTTTTGCCGTAGCAGGCTAGGTCCCGCACTGCAAGAACGCCTCCGTCAGCCGTCGAGCGTGGGGTGAGGGTCTCACCGGAAAAAAGTAGCGTGAAAGCCTTCACCTCAAGGCCTAGCGGGTTATAATCTTCCCAGCTTTTCGGAGGTTCCTGCTATGACCATGCAGCTCCCACCCCAGTGTGAGAACTTAAGAGAACAAGTTGAAGCCATTCTCAACCTCTGGCAAAAGGATCCCACGCTTTCAAGTAAGCAAGACACAAAGCGGGTTCAGGCTTCACTGAGCAAAGCAATTTCTCCAACCTTTGAGATTGTGTTTGCTGGTGCCTTCAGTGCTGGCAAATCGATGTTAATCAATGCCTTACTGGAAAGGGAGCTTCTCTACAGCGCTGAAGGACACGCCACAGGAACCGAGTGCTACATCTCCTATGCAGAACCTGATGCCGAAAGAGTAGTGCTGACCTTCCTCAGCGAGCAGCAGGTGCAGGAACAAATGGCTGCTTTTTGCGGTCGCCTAGGCTTAGCGCTCCCTAGTGGCAACGGCTTAGAGGAGGCTACACTCAGTCGCCTCAAGGAGCAAGCCGAGGCCATTGTTCAACAAGAAGGCGGCAAGAGCAAGTCAGAGCGGGCAAAGCAGGCAGATGCGCTGCGCTTGTTGATTGAAGGTTTTCAGCAAAACCGTGTCAGGATCTACCCAACTGAAAACAGAGTATTCTCTATGGAGCAGCTTAACTTAGGCAACCTAAAAGAAGCTGCAAGTTTTGCCCGTCGAGGTGCCAACAGTGCGGTTTTGCGGAAGATCGAGTACTACTGTCATCATCCTCTACTAAAGGACGGAAATGTTATCGTCGATACTCCTGGTATTGATGCACCAGTTAGAGCAGACGCTGAACGTACGTATCAAAAAATTGCTCACCCAGATACTTCCGCAGTTGTCTGTGTCCTCAAATGCGCCTCAACTGGCGAGCTAACTAAGGAGGAAACAGAACTTATTGAGCGCATCCAGAGTAATAGCAGCATTCGAGACCGAGTTTTTTATGTGTTTAACCGCATTGATGAAACCTGGTACAACCCGCAGCTAAGGCAGCGACTAGAAACAACCATTGATCAGCAATTCCGTGGAGCTCGTATATTCAAGACAAGCGCCTTGCTTGGCTTCTACTGCTCACAGATCAAGGGAACTGGCCGAGGGAACAGATTTGGCTTAGACACGATCTTCTCAGAAAGTATAAGGGAACTGGGCAGTGAGGAACAGACTCCTCAGTTTGTCATCGAGTTTGTCAAGTACTGTAGCTCAGGAAGACTGATTGGCACTCCCTTTCGCACTCTAGTGCATGGCTATGAGACGCCTATAGATAACTATGTTCGAATTCTCAGTGAGTGGGGCATGCCTTTGGTTGATTACATGATCGAGGATAGCGGCATAGAAGAGTTTCGTAGTGGGATTACTCGTTATCTAACAGAAGAAAAGCGTCCGCAGTTGTTTCTAGACCTTGCTAATGACTTGCGGCCCCTTTGTGTTGAGCTTAGGAAGTCTTACCTTGATCTCTACAGGGACTTGGATAGTCAGCCTAGGGAAGTCAGTGGCATGATTGAGTATGAACTAGCGCTTATCAACCAGCAGCTAAACAAAATAGGAAGAGACTTTTATGACCACATTGAAACTATGGTTAACGAAATTATTAACGGCATGGATAAAGACTTTGAATCTGATTTTCGCAAGTTGCAAGCCAAGATGGTGCGTAGGCTGGATGAACTTCTAGACACCTTCTCCGTGGATGGCACCTATAGCCAAGCTGTTCGTATTCATCAGCGTAACTCCACAGCCCCATTTCTAGCTGTCTTGGTTGAGGCCTTCTACTATCTCTCGAACCACCTAGAGGATATACTAGTTGAATCCGCCATTACAGTTGTGGAGAACTCTTTCCGCCGGCTTATCGATCGAGTGCGTAGCTCAGATTACTACAAGCAGCTACTCCGTCTGCTCGGGTCTGATGGGGAAATAGAGAAGAAGCTCCTAGAGGTTAAGGACAAAGTTTGCACCTCCCTGGTCAGCGGTGCTCGAAAAGAGTGTGACCGGTACTTGAGAGAGAGTCCTCGCTTCTATGATGAGGGTACTTTCTCGATTTACCAGTTTCGCGAAGTTTTGAAGCAAACTGCCCAATCCTACGACATTTCTGCTATTCGAGACGCTGAGCCTGGGATCCGGCAGTTACTCAAGCTTGACTTTGAGCCAAAAGTTAGCCAGACAATACGTTCTAACTTCCGTCAGGAAACCAACAACACTCTCAAGACTCAGCTGTTGCCGGTTGCTAGGCAGATAGCTGATGAGATTTTGCAAAAGTACCCTGAGGCGAAGCAGTTTATGGAGGCAACTTTAAGGAAGGAGGCCGAAGAAAAAATTGCCCTTAACCAGCAGCGTCTGAAAGAATTGGAGGCAAACATAGACAAATACAACCGAGCTGTTTCTGGGATCAACCTCTGCCTGCAAGCTTTAGGCCTCAATCGTGAGATGCTGCCCTTAATTCTTCTTCCTGATTCCTCTGCCACTGTAGAGTCGACTGAGATTTCGGAAAGCTCAAGTGAGAGAAACACAGATCAAGTGTCTGCTCCTGCAAGCACTGCATCTTCAGCGGAGAGCTTTGCAGAGTTAGATAGTTTCCTTGACGATCTGACTTGATGACCTGAGATAGAGAGGCCTGTTTTTGGATCCCCAGCTAGAAGTGTGGGATTTAGGGTGATGCCTCTAGGTCAGTACCCAAAAAGGATTGTCTCTAGGCGAGAAACTTTTAGGGTTGCTGGCTTGGTGGGAGCGGCCCAAGAAGCCCTAACCAAAAAAGAAGAGCTAAGCTGGAAGGAGCTGACTGGTTTGGTGAAGGGATTAATTGTCATCTCTTGCTGCCAGGCAGTAAGGGTTGGTAAGCCGGTAGAGTAAGGCTGCGGCTAGCTGTGGAGGTAGACTTTGAGCCGGATGATGGAGGCTCAGAGAGCCAGGGTGGATCCCCTCTGGATGACCTACGGGAAAGTGAGGAGTAGCTCAGACTAGCAAGACGCAGGGGAGGTTAGGCAAGTGTTAAGTAATGATCAGCCTCAGGAGCGCTTTGTTGAGCTAGATACTTCCCAAAATACTGTCATCGACATAGGAGGACGACTGATCTACTTGCAGGAGTTTGCTCGAATATGCTCGGACTTTGTTCGCAATAGCTTCATACCCAGCTTATATAACAAACTTAGCGACAGAGAAATCTCAGTTCCACAGGTTAACTTGAGCGAAACAATTAACGCTGAAGGAACTCGTGCCATACTTCTGCGCTCCGGCTCACCGTGGACCCGCGGCAGAGTCAGGCTAAGGCTAGTGGTTGAGTTTGAGGCGGAACAGGCGGAATTGGGAACTGGTGGATCCCCTTTGGATGACATTTGGGGAGATGTAGGTTCCTAAAATGGACTAGGTGGAGTGGAGTTTCTACCATGGCTGAGCCAATGCTTCTCAAATCTACCGATACGCAAACTGTGGTTCAAGTCGGTGAGCAAGTTTACCTCCCGAGTGCTCTACATGAAGCAATTGTATCCTTTCTTGTCATCAACAGAGATTCAATAAATAAGCACCTTGATTCTAAGAAGATTAGTACCGATATAATGAGCTTAATAAGTGGAACTAACTCTCGAATAATACGACCTGGTCGAGCATGGATTTCTGGACAAGTATCGATCAAAATTTGTCTAGAGTTTGTTCCTGAAGATCAAACTTCGGCTTCCGAAACCTTAGATCATGATCGCCTTCCCATTGACGCCGCCACCTCTCCACTAGACGACTTGCGAGCTACTTAGATTTGACCCGCTATGAGGGAAACGAAAAGGAACCAGCGCATCCTCATCCCGCCAGCTGTGCGGGAGTACGTCTTCCAAAGGGATGGCTTCCGCTGTCGCAGTTGCGGCAAATCGCCTCCAGAGGTGCAGCTTCAGGTCGATCACATCATTCCCCTTGCCCAGGGCGGCAGCAACGACATCAGCAACTTGCAAACGCTGTGTAAACTCTGTAATCAGCGCAAAAAGGACAGGTGGGATCCCCGCTTTCGCCGCCATTTCGATCTCTAGCTCAAACAACGGGAGGAAAGCTTAAAAAGGGCGGGCGGGTGAGGAGGCCGGTTGTTGAACCAACCTCCACTTCCCATCCTTCGGCGGGCGCGAATTTGGTGCGCACATAGCCCAAGCCCCAGTAGCCTTGGGAGGTGGAGCCAGCGCTGGTTAGCACACCGATCTTTTCCCCTTGGCGCACAATCTCGGCGCCAGGCTGGGCCTCGCCCTGGAGGCGGATCCCCCAGAGGGTTTGGCGAATGCGCCTATAGGTTACCTGCTTGGCCAAGACTTCCTGGCCAATGTAGCACCCCTTGGAGAGGGAAACGGCGTGCCATAGGCCGGCTTCCAGAGGGTTGTAGTCGGGGGTCAGCTCGTGGTCAGCAGCAGGGCGACCGGCCTCCAGGCGCAGGGCTTCCCAAAGTTCGGCTGAGGCCAGCTCCGCTCCAGCTTGCTGCAGGCAGCTAGCAAGGGCGGCTTTGTGTTCGCTGGCCCCCCAGAGGGTAAATCCCGGCTGGGCAAGGCCGCTGCCACAAGCCAAATGGACAGGGATCCCTTGAATCTCCACCTGGCGGTGCTCGTATAGCTTTGTCGGGATCCCTTCTGAGGTCACCACCTTCTCGAGGAGGCGCTGGCTCTGCGGGCCAATTAACCCAAAGGCAAAAGTCTGGTCGGTTGCATCAGCTATTTGGGCCCCGCGCACGAAGGGCAACAGGCGTCCCAAGCTCTGCAGTAAGAGGCGACGTCGCTGCGGCGAAGTCCAAATCCAGCAGGCCTCCTCTTCCACGTAGACCGTCGCCAGGTCTATGATCCCTGCTGTGGGGGTAACAAACACGGTATCTGCCCCCTGGCCAGGTTTAAGAGCCTTGAGATCCTGAGTGCTCTGGCTGTGCAAGTAATCCAGGGCGGCGGATCCCTGTATCCGCAAGCGGCCCCACGCAGAGCGATCCAAAAGCAGGGATCCCGCCTGGGCGGCTCCAAGCAGGGACGAGGGCGTGGGAACCTCAGAAACACCCGACATCGCTCACCCCAGAGGTGTCGTTTGGTTTTCTTCACCACCTTAGAATAGGCTAGTTCACCTGAGCGTCTGTGGCGGATCCCTGTGATCGAGGTTGAAGTCCACCAACAGTTGCGCCAGCTCTTGCGGCAGCTCCCTGAGGCCGGGTGGCCCCATCAGTTGACGATGGCCCGCATGGTGGCCCGGGGATTGCGGCTAGGACGCAGCACCTTGATCCAGGTGCCGAGCGGGGGTCAGCACCGCCTCAGCTATCTGCTGCCGGCTTTGATGTGGCCCCATGGTACCTTGCTGTGTGCCCCAGCGTCTGTGCAGGCGCAAATTCTGGGGGAGGAGATCCCCTGGCTGCAGCAGACTTTGCAGTTGCATAAGCCGGTTTTGCAAAAGGATCGCTGGCCAGATGCCGACTTTCAAGGGCTGCTGTTGGTCGATCCCCTGGATTGGCTGCAGGCGCGCTTGAGGGGAGCAGAGATGCCAACCGGGATCCCGTTGATCTTGGACGGCGCCGAAGACCTGGAGGAGTGGGCCTACCAAGCGCTGACCCTAACCATCGAAGCCAACCACTGGCAGCAACTGCGGCAGATCTTTCCTGCTGAGGCTGAGCGAATCTCCCAGGCCCAGGCTCAGTTGGCTCTACAGCTTTTGCGACGGCCCCTTTCCCGCTGCTTAGTTCAGGCAGACGAACAGGTTCACCTGGAGGTAGCGCTGTCCCTGGTGGCCAGCTACCGCGGCTGGCTGCCGGATCCTTGGGATCAGCTCCGCCGGCGGCTTGGGGCCGAAGGGGATCCCGCTTCCCGTTGGGTCTGGTGGGCGGAAACCAATCGCGAGACCGGCCGCCTCACACTTCGCCACAGCCCGGTGGCTTTGCACGAATGGCTAGCGCCCATCTGGGCTACCCAACCCGTGGTAATTATCGGCGAGGCGCTGGATTTGGATCGGCAGGCAGAAAGCTATCGCTGGCGCTTAGGCTTACCGGATTTGACGCCCCTACGCTTTAGCTCAGGCGAAGAGTGGATCCGCTCCGGGGGGGAGCCCCTGCCCAGTTTGGCTCTCTATTTGCCGTGGCTGCCCTTGCCCAACAGTCCTCTGTTCCGGGAACACTTGCTGCAGGAGCTAAAGAGCCTGATTGCAAAGGCGCAGGGCTTTGTGGTGGTGCTGGTTTCGGATCAACCCCTCCAGGTGCAGGTCGGAGCTGCTTTGGCCGCTGAGTTTGGCTCGCGGGTACGGGTGAATAGCCCCTTTCGAGGAGAAAAGGGCATCTTGGTCTGCGACTGGTCCTACTGGCTGCAGCACAAGGCTAGCCTACCTTGCCCGGAACTGCTGGCCATTGCCACCCTGCCGTTTCCCTCGATGGAAGATCCCAGGGTGGCCGCGCGAGTGCAGTATCTGCAGCGCAGTCGGCAGGACTGGTTTCGCCAATACCTTTTGCCGGTGGCAGCCAGTCAACTGCAGCGAGCCGTCGCCCCCTTGCGGCAGGGATCCGAAGTAGCTGAGGCCACTGGCTTGCCCCAACGTTGGGTGGCGATTCTGGATAGCCGCATCATTGCCCGCAGCTACGGCGTTGCCCTTCTCAATGCCTTGGGGCCAACTCTGCGCATCCAGCAGCCCAGCCAATTGTTTAACCAAAGCCAAGCCGAACCTGGGCTATCCTAGGATTAGCGCTAACCTTGTTTGGCGGGGATCATGACCAGTCCTGCTCTCAGCCCCAATCCAGCACCGCACCTGCAAGCAGTTTGGAAGTCGTTGCGGCAGGCCATCGTGGAAAGCTCAGGCTTCCAGGGATGGCTGGAGGGGCAGGAGTTGCCCAAGGAGGAGGCTGAGTTGGATCGCCTAGTACATCGTTACCTGGAGCAGGCTCTGTCTCACTTGGCCTACTAGGATCCCCACAGCAGCAACCAGCAAGGTAGGGTCAGCAAGGCTGCCACGTAGCCTACGGCTAGAGTTGTTGCCGTTAGCTCGCGATCCAAGTCGTATTCTTCCGCAAGCACCAGGGTGGCAACAGCAGGGGGCATACCCGTCTGCAAGACCAACACCAGCTTGGCCAAAGGAGGATAGGGAGTCAAGGCTAACCCCAAGCCCACCAAAAGGGGAACGGCAACAAGTTTGATGAAGAGGGCCACGGCGGCGGGGCGAAGGGATCCCCAGTGCGGCACCTGGGCTAGCCGTATGCCCAAAAGGATTAAGCTCAAGGGAATCGTGCTCCAGGCAAAGGCAGTCAGCCCTTGGGCCAGCCATTCTGGGAGAGGGTGGCGAGCCATTGCCAGGCCGACAAAGAAAGACCAGAGAGTGGGACTGCTTAGGACGCGGAGCGTGGCCTGCCAGGGAGGGGTGAAGGAAGCGCTGTAGCGGCTGGCAACCCAGACTCCCAGACCGTAGGCGGTCAAGAGGGTGCCCAACAGGTCGTAAAACAAAGCCCAGCCAAAGTAGGCGCTCCCGCCCACTGCTAAGCAGATGGGGTAGCCCAAATAACCCGTATTTCCCAGGGTGGCTGTTAGGTAAAAGCTGCCTCGCCGGGCTCTGCTCCAAAGCCAGGGATCCCACTCTTTCTTCCCCTGCCAGGTGTGGTGCTGCCACTGCAGCCAGGCACTGGCCAGGGCATACCCTAGCCCTGTGGCCAGCCAGCAGACCAAAGGGGCCGCCCAGAGCTGGCCAGAGAGGTCCGCCGTCTGCATAAACCCAAGGGTGCCCAGGGGAACCCCCACCCAAAACATGAAGCGGCCCAGCGCTTGGGGATTTAGCCAATGGCGCCAGGGGGGAGGTAGCCCTCTCTGCAGGACAAACCCCAGCAGCGTCCAGCCCAGCAGGGGGAGGTAGACCTGAAAAAGAGTGGTGAGCACGCCTTCTAGAAGCCAAGGGGAAGGGATCCCTGCGGAGGGGTCTGCGGCTGTTCGCGCAGGGCAAAGATGCGTAGGATCACCTCCTCCACAACGCGGTCGGGGGTAGAGGCACCGGAGGTAATACCAATCTGCACTGGCCCGTCGGGCAGCCACCCTTCTGTAACGATTGGGTCTTGGTGGAGGGGCTTGTGGCGGATGCGGTTGGGCGGTTGGATGCAGTCGGGGCCGTCAATGTGATAAGAGGGCAGCCCTTTCGAGAGGGCAATTTCCTGCAGGTGGGTCGTATTGGAGGAATTGAACCCGCCAATGACCACCACGACATCCAAAGGCCGCTCCAGCAGCTCAAACATGGCGTCCTGCCGCTCTTGGGTGGCGTTGCAGATGGTGTTGAAGCTCATGAAGTGCTTGTCCAGCTCCTGGGGGCCATACTTGCGCAGCATCGTGATCTCAAACAGCTTGGCTATGGCACGGGTTTCCTCCTCGAGCATCGTCGTCTGGTTGGCGATGCCAATCCGCTCCAGATCCCGATCCGGATCAAAGTTGGGGGAGGTAGCCTTGCCAAAGCGCCGCCGAAACTCTTCTGGGTCCCCGCCTTCTAAGATGTAGCGGGCAACCCATTCGGCTTCTTCTAGGTTCAGCACCACCAGATATTTTTCGGCAAAGGAGCTGGTGGCCACGGTCTCTTCGTGGTCGTACTTGCCGTGGATGATGGAGGTAAACTGGGCAGCCCGGTGCTTGTCCACCTGGTTCCAAACGCGAGAGACCCAGGGACAGGTGGTATCGACAATCTCGTTGCCCTGGGAGCGGAAAAACTCCATTTCCGAGACACTTGCCCCAAAGGCGGGCCAAATGACCACATCTTCCGGCCGGATTTGGGAAAAGTCTTTCTTGCCGTCTGGGCCTTTCTCCACGAAGCGGATCCCCATCTCCTGCAAGTGCCGGTTGACCAGGGGGTTGTGGATGATCTCGTTGGTGATCCAGATTTGGCGATCGGGAAAGCGGTGCCGAGCTTCGTAGGCATACTCTAGCGCCCGCTCCACTCCCCAGCAAAAGCCAAACGCTTTGGCTAGATGGATGGTGATATCCCCCCGCTGATAGCGGTAAGACTGGGCGCGGATCTGCTCCACTAGGCGGCTTTTGTAAGTAGTCTGCAGCTCTCGTTGGGCCTGATCCTTGTACTCTTCGAATCCTTTAGCAAAGTAGGTGCTGGAGCTGCGCAGGGCTTTGCGCAGGGCGCGCGGGTCTTGGGAGGGGGGCTGGGAATGAGGCATGGCTGTCACCTCAGCTAGGCACTGCCGACAACAAGGGCAAAGAAAGGGCTCCTCTCTCAGCTTACGCCCTCTCTTGGGGATGCGGGCCATTCCAGCAGCAGGACACCCTAGGCAGGCGGCTGCTCTTGCGTTTCCAGTTGCTGCAGCCGTTCCTGCAACTGGCGGGCGACAAGGGAAAAACTGCGTTCAGGCCAGAGAAAAGAGCCCAGCCCCACGGTCAGCAGGCCTAGGCCAATGGCGGCGGCGATGAGCAATCCCAAGGGCAGCTCCACCGAGCGCCACAGCAGAAACTGCACTGTCCGCAAGGTCGGGTTTTGGCCAGCCAGGACTGCCACTCCCAAAGCCAGCAGCAGAGTCAAGAGCAGGTTAAATAGCAAAAACATAGGAAAGCCGCTTGCACCGGTTCTATTCTGCCTTGTTTGCCGAGGGAGCAGACCAGGGCTGTACTGTGCCATCGGGTAGGATGGCTCCGCTCAGGTCAGCGCCAATCAGCACCGCTCCCCCCAACTTGGCTGCGCTCAGGTCAGATCCCTGCAGCTGGGCGCGGGTTAGCTTGGCCTCCCAGAGGTAGGCTCCATGGAGATTGGCCTCCCGCAGGTCGGCAAAGCTAAGGTCAGCGCCGATCAAGTTGGCTTCCCAGAGGTTGGCGCCGCGCAGGTTTGCCCCTATGAGGTTGGCGGAGCTGAGATCGGCTCCCCGCAAATCGGCTTCCTGCAAGTTAATTCCACTCAGCTTGCCAAAGGAGAGGTTGGCCCCTCTCAGGTTTGCCCCCTGCAGCATGGCGCGCACCAAGTCTACGCCCACCAGGTTGGATTCTTGAAAGTTGCGCTCGCCAGCAGCGTAGCTTGCCAGTAGCTCCTCGGCAGTGCTCACTCGGGGCATAGGGAATACCCCCCTTCTCAGCTTGTGCCAGCAACCCCTAGGGCTAGTCAGGGTGTTCGTGACCTAAGGCTATGTTAGCCAATATACTCGCTGCTTAGGTGTCTTCCGCTGCCTGGAGCGGCTGCTTGGCCACCTTTTCGATGTGCAGCTCCAAGTAGCCGGTGGCTGGATCCAGTTGGCGGGAGAAGCGATACTCCAGGCTGTCGGCGAGGACAATTTCAGCAGTGGTGTAGATGAGGCAGCCAGGGCGCAGGTGCCCTCCCCAAGTTCGGCCCTGGGCATTGGCAACGGCAAGGTGAAGATGGACGCCGTCCGGGCAGAGGGATCCGCTCAGGGACAGGATCTCCAGGGGCTCGGCCAGCAGGCAATCCTCGGTTTGGTCGGCCAGGCGCAGGGTGGCTTGGCGGAGGCTGCCAACGGCGCTGAGAACAAAGCCTGCCTGCAGGGGTTGTTGGCGGGCAAAGCGCTCCAGCTCCTGCTTCAGGTCTTGTCCGGGCAAGAGGCGCAAGGGGTAGATGCGCAGGGATCCTGGGGGTAGAGGCTGGGGGCGGCTAGCAGCGGAGATCCCTGGTCGCCAGCCCGGCTTGACCACCGGGTAAGCGCGGGCGATCACCAGGCAGTCGTCGGGCACAGGGTAGCGGGCAGGGATGGTGGAACCGGCGGCGATGGTGACATCGGATCCTACCTTGAGGGGAGCCACCAGTACCGAGTTGGCCCCTGTCTTGCTGCGATCGCCGATTTCTGTGAAGTGCTTCTGCTGGCCGTCGTAGTTGGCAATAACCGTGCCGGCGCCGATGTTGACCTGGGATCCCAGCTTGGCGTCACCTAGATACGCCAGGTGGGCGGCATTGGTGCGGGGTCCAATCTGGGTGTTTTTGACTTCCACAAAGTTGCCGATGCGGCAGCCGTCGCCAATGCAGCTGTTGGGGCGGATGTGGGCGTAGGGCCCTACCCAGACGTGGTTGCCGATCTGGCTGTGGCTGACCACCGAGTAGAGGATGTGGCAATCGGAGCCGATGGTGCTGGACTCAATCCAACTGCCCGGCCCCAGACGGGTGCGCGGCCCAATGCGGCACGGCCCTCGCAGATGGGTTTGGGGCTCGATCACCACATCGGGGGCCAATTCCACCGTCTCTTCCAGGCTGACGCTGTCGGGATCCACAAAAGTCACCCCCGCCTCCATCCAAGCCTCTTTGAGGCGCTCTTGAAGAATCTGGTGGGCCTGGGCCAACTGGCGGCGGTCGTTGATGCCGACGATTTCCCGCGGATCCTCAGCGTCCAGGGCGATGGCTTTCTCCAGCAGTTTAACTGCGTCGGTGAGATAGTACTCCTGCTGGGCGTTGTTCCGCCCTAAACTCGGCAGCACCCGTGCCAGGGCCGGCCAATGGAAACAGTAGACGCCGCTGTTGACGCGGCGATTTTGCCGCTGGGCCGGGGTGCAGTCGCGCTCTTCCACCAGCTCCAAGATTCGCTGCTGGGCGTCGCAAAACACCCGCCCATAGCCATAGGGATCCGCCACCTGAGCCGAGAGCAACGTCACATCCGGCTGGACTTGGCGGTGGCGTTCCACCAGGGCCTGCAGGGTTTCCACTTGCAACAGAGGCACATCCCCGTTGACCACCAGCAGATCCCCCTGAAAGTCGCCTAGAACAGACAGAAGCTGCTGCACCGCATGTCCGGTGCCCAACTGCTGGGCCTGCTCTACAAATTCAACCGGGTACTCCCGTAAGGTCTGTCGCACCTGCTCCTGTTGGTAGCCTACGATCACCAGACAGCGCTGGGGCTCCAGAGCCAGCACTGTGCGCAGCAGCCGCTCGATCAAAGACAAGGATCCCAGCTTGTGCAGCACCTTGGGCAATTGCGACCGCATGCGGGTGCCCTTGCCCGCTGCCAAGATCGCCACCGCTAGCTCCCGCTCCGCCATTTTTTGCTTTCCATCTGCCCCCATCAAGTATAGGCGGAAGGCGCTTGGAGCTTGGGTTCTCTCTCCCTCTGCCAAGGACTTGGAAACTGCGCTAGCCTGGTGGCAGGTGTAGGTAGGGCAGAGCATGGCCGAGGGCCGAGAGGCGCCCCCACCGCCACGCCAGCGGCTGGTTCGCGAGGCAGCCGGTTGGTTGGCAGTGCTGGGGGTGGTGATCCCGGGATTGCAGCGCTTCTACATGGGCCACAAGCGCTGGGGGTGGGTGTACTTGCTGGTGGGGCTGATGGTGTGGGTTCCCTCTCTTCCCCTGCAGATCCTCAGCTATGGGCTGCGAGCTCTCTGCTTGCTGGAGGGCCTGTGGTTGCTCACCATGACCAATGAGGACTTCGATTTCCGCTTCAACCGGGATCTCCTCGAGCTGGAATGGACCAGTGCGAAAAGTCGGGAAGTCCGGGATCCCGAGCAGCAGTTGGAGATCCAGTGGAAGCATGGCCTGCTCACCCGCGCAGAATATGAGGAACGCCGCCAACATCTTCGGGGGCATCCCAAAGGCCACTAGAGGTTGACCAAGAAAACTGGGTACAAGCCCCGCCCTTTAGGGCGGCTTTTGCTAGACTGCAACAGTCGCTCCATCCATTCATAAGAAGAGTGCAGCGTGCAGTCAAACGTATCTGGGCTCCGGCCCAGTAGTTGGGGTTATGGCATCCCCCATAGGGCTGAGGTTTAAACCTCATGCTCTTTCGCCTACGGCGGCGCGGAGCGCTTTGTAGCTCAGCCGGCAGGATTCATCCTGCTGTCTGAGAAAGAATCCTTGTCCTTTAGGGCAGGGAGAATGTCAATTTCGCGCTTTGGTTAACGACCTCATGCCCTCTCCGAAGGCAGGACACAACCGCGGGCCGCGCACACGGCGATTTGCAGAGCCTGCAAAAGTGCGGTTTGCGCTGGCTGAAGCCATAATTGGATTGGAAGGTGGCCAATGTGCTGGCACCCCCTTGGGAAGGTTCCTGGCTGACGCTTCGCTTTGTCTTGAGGATCTAGTGGCCATGTACAGCAACCGTCGTGGTTTTCTGCGCTGGATAGCGCTTGGCTTGGGCGCGCTAGTGGGCCTGCTGCCTGCTTTGACGCGGCGCCGTTTCGACCGGGCCCTTGCGCAGGGCGCCCCTGCCAGTCCCAGGGCTGCTGAGCCGAAATTTGTAAAGGTTGCAACCCTTGCTGATCTGGTGAAAGGTCCCCTCAAGGTGAAAAACGCCTTTGGCAACAACACGGCCACGCTGTGGCTGGTCAAGGATCCCAAAAAAGCGGACTCGGTACTGGCTCTGGATGCAACCTGTCCCCACGCTGGCTGCGAGGTGGACTGGCGGGGCAAGAACTTCGTCTGCTCCTGCCATGGCTCAGCTTTTGCTGCTGATGGCAGCCGTATTCGCGGCCCAGCCGATGCCGACCTAACTGCCTACAAGGTTAAGGTCGAGAAAGAGGAAATCTTCGTGTCTAGAACCTGATCCCCCCCTCAGGGATTAACCCAGCTCAGCAAGGGGTTGGGCCGGAAGGCTGCATGGGTCGTCTTTACCGCTTCTTGTTTGTCTCCACCCCCGTTGGGCCTCTTGGGTCGGGGGCGGGCGGCGGGGTGGAGCTCAACCTTGTCAACTTGGCGCGTAGCCTGCTTGAGAGAGGGGCCCAAGTGCGCGTGCTAGCGCCTGAGGGATCCCACAGTGCCGACTTGCCGGAGGGAGTTATCGAGACCGTCCCAGGCCTCCCCCCGCCCTATGCCCAGAGCCAGCGCCGCGACCAGCCGGTCTGTTTTTCCACCCCTTCTCTGGTGGCCAACCTGTGGCAGCGAGCTGCCCAACTGCAGGAGCAGTTTGAGCTTATCGTGAACTGGAGCTACGACTGGCTCTCGTTCTACCTGACCGATTTTTTCCGCACGCCGGTGGCCCATATCCTCAGCATGGGATCCCTCAGCGATGCTGTGGATCAGGCCCTGGAGCACATTGCCCATCGCTACCCAGGTCGGCTGGCGGTGCACTCGCGAGCCCAAGCCCAGACTTTTGCCTTTGCCCGCGCCCAGATGTCGGCAGGCCGGGATCCCTTTGTCTATTTGCCCTGTGGCGTCGACCTCAGCCGCTACGAGTTTGTGCCCAAGGGGAACGGATCCCTGTGTTGGATTGGCCGCATTGCCCCGGAAAAGGGCCTGGAAGACTGCGCCGCCCTGGCGGAGAAGACGGGAAGGCCAGTGCTGATCCTGGGCCACCTGCAAGACCCGGCCTACTGGCAGCAGATTCGGGAACAGTACCCACGGGCTCAATTGGACTACCGGGGGTTTTTGCCCACCTCCCAGCTGCAGCGGCTCTTGGGCCAATGCTCGGCCTTGATCATGACCCCCAAGTGGGTGGAAGCCTTTGGCCTGGTGGCGGTGGAAGCTTTGGCGTGCGGTGTGCCCGTGATCACCTACCGTCGCGGCGGGCCGGCGGAAATTGTCAGCGATGGAGAAACTGGCTGGGTGGTAGAGCCGGACGATGTGGCGGCCTTAGCAAGGGCCGTAGAACACTTGGATTGCATCGACCGCAGCCACTGCCGACACCGCGCAGAACAGCACTATTCCCTCCAGGGCATGACAGAGCGGTTTTTAGCCTGGAGCAAGCAAATTGGCCGGGATCCGATCCCGGCAGCCCGCTAGAGAAGAGACGGGCAGTGGTACTATTGGATTTTGATGCCTGGGGCCGGCTGACCAGCCCACTCACGCCAACACTTCGACTTACGACGGGGAAACCACCATGACAACGGAGAAAGGATCTGTTGCGCTAGCACGACCAGAGGTTCGTCGGCGGTCACAGGTTCTGGGAACGCAGGTGATTAGCCAAGCCAATGGGGCCCGGCTCGGAGTGGTTAGCGAAGTTTGGGCAGATCTGGAAGCTAGGCAGGTCCTGGTGCTGGGGGTGCTGGAAAGAGCCTGGGCTGGATCGCCCCGTTTACTAGAGCTGCAGCAGGTCACGGCCCTAGGGCAAGACGCTATCCTCGTCCCCAGCGATGAAGTCTTCGAAGACTTGAATTTGGAGGGTCTCAGCCGGGTAGTCGGCAGCGAAGTGGTAACGGAAGAAGGGATCCGCCTCGGTAAGGTTAAGGACTTTGAGTTTAACTCTGTCTCTGGTCTAATCAGTGGCTTAATCCTCTCTAGCCTTGGCCTCACCTTTTTGCCTGGCTTTATCCTCAGCACTTATCTGCTTCCTGCTGATGAGATCGTCTCCGTAGGCGGCGATCGCCTCATTGTGGCTGATGGCGCTGAGACCCGCCTGACCCAACTGGCCAAAGGAATCTTGGAGACCCTGGGGCTAGGCAAGCCCCCCTGGCTAGCTGCAGGCGCCTCTGCCCCTGCCCTGCCTAGGTCTACCGCTGAGGCTGAGGCGGAGGAACGCTACGAGGAAGCCTACGCCGAGGAATACGCAGCGGAAGAGACGGAGGAAGAGGACGTCTACGCCGAAGCAGAGCCTGAACCCCCACCCCCTCGGCCCGCGTCCTCTCCTGTCTCTGAACAGCCGGCGTGGGAACAGGAGTATCCCCAAGAAGAAACTTCCCCTCCTCCTCCTGAGCCAGCTCCCCCCCCCTCCAGGGATAGCGATCCCTGGGAAGAGAATGCTGGCGAGCCAGCTTGAGCGGCCGAGTGGGTACCCACCTTACCTAGCCGTGGGCTGGGCTTCGACAACCCCCAGGCAAACTGCCCTGGATGCACATAAGCAAAGCGAGGGGCTTGTGGAGATGACTGCCCCCTCGCGCTTCCTTCTCACCCGCCCCAGCAGGATCTAGAGAACACCTACTCATTTTTCTTAAGGCGGTAGGTAATCCGCCCCTTGTTGAGGTCATAGGGGCTGAGCTCCACCTTTACCCGGTCGCCGGGCAGGATCTTGATGTAGTTGCGGCGAATCTTGCCCGAGATGTGGGCGAGAACGTTAAAGCCATTGTCCAGGTCCACCCGGAACATGGCATTGGGTAGGGATTCCGTAACTACCCCTTCCACTTCAATAGCGTCTTCCTTAGCCAAGTAGCCCTCCTTCTCAGACAACGCAACTCTATGGCCCTCCCCTCTCCTGTTAAGAGGGGGTTAAGAGCCGAAACAATACTCCACCTCTTCTATCCTAGCTGTTGCAGTCCTTCATGGGGGAACTCTCTAGGACTGAAAGGGGGTGCGATCTGTCAAAATCTCAGCGCCGGCCTCGGTAACCAGAATGGTGTGCTCAAACTGGGCTGACCAGGAGCCATCCACTGTTACCACCGTCCAGCGATCCGGCAACACTCGCGTGGCCTCTCCCCCCGCAGTGACCATTGGCTCAATGGCCAGCGTCATGCCGGCGCGAAGCTTGGGATTGGGCAGCTCAGGGGTGCGATAGTGAGGAAACTGCGGCTCTTCGTGTAAGTTGCGACCCACGCCATGGCCAACGTACTGCCTCACCACGGAGTAGCCCCGCTCCCGCACATAGTCTTCAATGGCGCCTGAGACATCTTGCAGCCAGACCCCATGGCGAACGTGCTCGATGCCTACCTGTAGGGCTTGGGCCGCTGTGTCGATGAGGTCGCGGGCGGCATCGCTGAGGGGCTCTAGGCCAATGGTGATGCAAGAATCCGCATGCCAGCCTTCCACCATGGCGCCAAAGTCCACCTTGACGATGTCTCCTGGCTGCACCACTTTGCGGGGGCTGGGGATCCCGTGCACCACTTCATGGTTGATGCTGACGCAGACGCAGGCGGGAAAGCCGTAGTAGCCCTTGAAGCTGGGCAGGGCATTTAACTCCGCTACCCGCCGCTCAGCGTAGGCATCGATGTCTGCGGTTGTCCAGCCCGGCTCCAGGCGCTCGGCAATTTCCTGCAGCACCTGGGCCACCACTCGCCCAGCCCGCCGCATCTTCTCCACTTCCCGGCGAGATTTGATTTCACCAAGCTGCAGGCCTCGCCGCGAAGACCCCAGCCCCGGCTTGCTGGCCTTGGTCATGCCGTCCTCCTACAGCTCTCCAAAAGGGCCTGTAGGTGCTGCTGGACCACTTCCATCGGCTGGTTGCCGTTAATCCGCCGCAAACGGCCCTTAGCCTCGTAAAAGTCGATTAGGGGAGCGGTTTGCTGCCGATACACCTGCAAGCGTTTGAGGATGACGGCCTCATCAGCATCGTCGCTGCGCCCCTGCTCCTTGCCGCGGGCCAACAGCCGCGCCACTACCACCTCGTCGGGCACTTCTAGGTTGAGGACGTGGTCGTAGTCTTGCCTCAGCTCCTGCAGCAGCTCTTCCAAAGCCTCTGCCTGCGCCAAGGTGCGGGGAAAGCCGTCCAGGATCCAGCCTTGCTCCGGCGACTGCTGCAACTGGCCTCTGACCATCCCAATCAACACCTCGTCGGGCACTAGCTCCCCTGCATCCATGTACACCTTGGCCTGCCGTCCCAGCGGGGTCTGGGCTTTGACCTCTGCCCGCAGCAGATCGCCTGTAGAAATTTTGGGTGTGTGGTAGATGGCTGACAGCCGCTCCGCCTGCGTACCCTTGCCTGCTCCTGGCGGTCCTAAAAAGATTAACCTCAGCACTACTGCTTGACCATCCCTTCGTAACGCTGCGAAATGACGTAAGTCTGGATTTGCTTGGAGGTTTCAATGGCTACCCCCACCAAAATGAGCAGCGAGGTGGCTCCCAAGCCTTGGAAAGTGGTAATGCCGGTTGCCCGCTCTACTGTCGTGGGAATAATGGCCACCGCACACAAAAACAAGGCCCCCAGCAACGTCAGCCGGTTGAGGATCCCTTCGATGTACTCAGCCGTGGCCTTGCCGGGACGCACGCCTGGAATGCTGGCACCCAGTTTCTTCAAGTTCTGGGCCAGTTCTACTGGATTGATAATCAAGGAAGCGTAGAAGTAGCTGAAGAAGAGAATGAGCAGGAAGTAGAAGGGGATGTAAAACCAGGAGGTAGGGGAGAGGAGGTTGGCCACCTGAATTAAGGCTGGGCTCTGCGTATACTGGGCCAAAGCCCAAGGTAGAGACAGCACCGAGTAGGCAAAGATGATTGGCATCACCCCCCCCTGGTTAAGCCGCAGGGGCAAGTAGCTCTTCTGCTCGCGGAACAGCTTGTTGCCCACCTGGCGCTTGGCGTAGATGATGGGAATTTTGCGGCTGCCCTCCTGGACAAAGACAATGCCGACAATGGTGGCTAGGAAAACAGCCGTCAACACCAGGATACCCCCAATCGTGCTGCTGTCGGCGCGAACCAGGCTAATGGTTTGACCCAGGGCGCGCGGCAACGTGGCAACAATGTTAACGAAGATCAACAGCGACGGCCCACTGCCCACCCCCTTCTCCGTGATCATTTCCCCCAGCCACATGACAAACATGGAGCCTGCTGCCAGCGCCAGGGTGGTGGAGGCCATAAAGGCCAGCTCGTTGCTGGTATTGGCAAACTCCCGCACCCAGAAGGAGATGCCAATGCCTTGGATGATGGCCCAGAGAAGGGTGACGTAACGGGTGTACTGGGAAATCTGCCGCCGGCCCTGCTCCCCCTCGTTTTTCTGCAGGTTCTCCAAGGCTGGGATGGCTGAAACCAGCAGTTGCATGATAATCGAGGCGTTGATGAAGGGCAGGATGCCGAGGGCAAAGACCCCCAAGGCAGAAATGCCGCCCCCCGAGAAGATATCCAGAAAGCCAAACACTGGGCTGTTGGCCGCCTCAGCAGCAAAGCGAACTCGGTCAATGCTGGGGATGGGAATATAGATGCCCAGCCGCACCAACAACAACAAGCCCAGGGTCAGGAGCAGACGGCTGCGCAGGCCCGAGGCCATCGCCATCTGCATGAAAGTCTCTTGAGCGGAGGGAGTAGAGCCTCGTGTGTCAGCCATAGATTTAGCAAAGAGCCAGGTGAGCTACTTACCACTCTATGCTGCCGGTGGGGAAGTCGGCAAAACCAAAATTGCTGCCAACCTAGGAGCGAGCGGGCCGGGATCCCACAATCTCCACTCGGCCTCCGGCGGCCTCCACTTTGGCTTTGGCCGAGGCAGTAATGGCAGCAGCCCGGATGGTCAGGGGCACGCGCACTTCCCCGTCCCCTAAGATCTTCAGCGGGCCGTCGTTGGTGGTCACGATCCCCAACTCCATTAGGCTTTCTAGAGTCACCTCGCTGCCAGCAGGCAGGGTTGCCAGAGCGCGCAGGTTAACCAGGGTGTACTGCGGGCGACGTACGTAGCGGGGGAAATGCTTGAGCTTGGGCAACCGCCGGTAGAGGGGTGTCTGACCTCCCTCAAAGCCTGGTCGAGGGCCTCCTCCGCTGCGGGCTTTTTGGCCTCGCATTCCCCTGCCGCAGGAACCTCCCCGACCAGCAGCAATACCACGGCCCAGCCGCCGCCGCCGCCGCTTCGAGCCTGGTTGGGGGCGAATATCTTCCAGTCGCATACTAACCTCCTACTGACTAAACAGGCGGCGCACGTCGATCCCTCTATCTTCAGCTACCTGTTCAAAGGTGCGCATCCGCCGCAGGGCGTCAATGGTGGCACGGGCGTTGTTGAGAGGGTTTCTGGAGCCTAGCTGCTTGGCCAAGGCATTGCGCACCCCTGCCAGTTCTAGAACGGCGCGCACCGCCCCCCCAGCAATGACCCCTGTGCCAGGAGCTGCCGGCATCACCAACACGGTAGCCGCACCGCCAGAGCCTCGCATGGGGTGGGGTACCGACAAGCCCTTGGTCAGGGGCACCTCAATCAAGTGCTTTTTGCCGTCTACTACTCCCTTGCGCACTGCTCCGAGCACATCGTTGGCTTTGCCCACGCCAACCCCCACCTGTCCACGCTCGTTGCCCACTACAACCACCGCGCGAAAGCTCAGCTTTTTGCCGCCCTTGACCACTTTGGAGACGCGTCGGATCTGGATAACCCGCTCCTGCCACTCGCCGGTTTGTTCTTCGCGGCTCTTCTTGCTTCTGCGAGGTTCTTTTTGCTCAGCCATATGCCGTTTTCTCAGAAACTAGAACTGTAGGCCTGCTTCTCGGGCAGCTTCTGCCAGGGCCCGAACCCGTCCGTGGTAGAGCTTGCCGCCGCGGTCGAAAACGACTCGAGAAATGCCTGCCTGTAGAGCTCGCTGAGCAACTGCGCGCCCCACAATTGCAGCAGCCTCTCGGGTAGCTGTGCCAACCCCTTGGAACGCTCCCCGCAGCTCTCTGTCCAGGGTGGAGGCAGAAACCAGAGTACGTTGGGCTACATCGTCGATCACCTGAGCATAGATGTGGCGGTGGGATCGAAACACAGCCAAACGGGGCCGCTCGGGAGTACCGGAAATCTTGCGGCGAATGCGGCGATGGCGGCGTTGGGTTGTGAGTTTGCGGTTGGCTTTTATTTTCATGGCTATTTCTTCCCTTTGCCGGACTTACCTGCTTTGAGACGGATTTGTTCCCCGAGGTAGCGAATCCCTTTGCCCTTGTAGGGCTCGGGCGGACGCACAGCTCGAATGCGGGCTGCTGTATTGCCCACCAGTTCTTTGTCGATGCCCGAGACCACGATGACGTTGTTGCCTTCTACCGAAATTTGGATCCCGGGCGGGAAAGGGATCTCCACGGGGTGGCTGTAGCCGACGTTTAGGATCAACTTGTTGCCCTGCGTGGAAGCTCGGTATCCCACGCCCACCAGTTCCAGCCTGCGCTCAAATCCCTTGGATACTCCATCGACCATGTTGGCAATCAAGGTGCGGCAGAGGCCGTGCAGTTGGCGGGCCGGGCGAGACTCGTTGACCCGACTGACTAGGAGTCTTTGGTCTTCTTGACGCACGGCAATCAAGGGAGGCAAGGTGCGCAGTAGCTGCCCCTTTGGGCCTTTGACCGAGATCTGTTGACCCTCGATGTGAACCTCAACCTTGGGGGGAAGGGGAATGGGGCGTCTGCCAATACGAGACATGGAGGCACTCCTGACCAGAGAAACCTTAATAGACGTAGCAGAGCACTTCGCCGCCGATGCCCCGCTTGCGAGCCTCCCGGTCGGTCATGATGCCGCTGGAGGTGGAGATGATGGCAATTCCAATTCCTCCCAGCACCCGGGGCAGCTCTTTATGGCCGCAGTAAACCCGCAGGCCAGGCCGGCTTACCCGCTTGAGGCCATTGATGATGGGTCGGCGGTCTTTGCCTTTGCCTTTGTACTTCAACTGCAGCACAATCCGCGCTTGGATCCCTTCTCCCTCCTCCTTCCAGCTGCTGACAAAACCTTCCTCGTGGAGAACGCGGGCAATGCTGCGGGTCATGCGCGTGGCCGGAACCGCCACCGATTCGTGCCGAGCCATAGTGGCATTGCGAATGCGGGTGAGCATGTCGGCAATCGTGTCGTTGGTGTGGGCCATGGGTGGGTTAGTGCTCCTGGGAAGATAGTTGAGGGAATTGTGGGTAGGGGTAAGCCTAAGAGGCAAAGGGCATGCCAAACTCCCTAAGCAGGGCACGGCCCTCTTCGTCGGTCCTAGCGGTGGTGACAATGCAGATGTCCATGCCTCGAATCTGGTCAACGGCGTCGTAGTTGATTTCGGGAAAGATCAGTTGCTCGCGAATTCCAAGGGTGTAGTTGCCGCGCCCATCAAAGGATTTGGGGTTGACGCCGCGGAAGTCGCGAATGCGGGGCAAAGCCAGGTTGATGAGGCGATCCAAGAACGCATACATCCGCTCCCGCCGCAGGGTTACCATCAGGCCAACGGGCATGCCCTTGCGGATCTTAAAACTGGCAATGGCCTTCTTGGCGCGGGTAATTACAGGGCGTTGACCAGTAATGGCGCTAATTTCCGCAATGGAAGATTCCAGGGCCTTGGCATTTTGAGAGGCCTCTCCCAAGCCGCGATTGATGACAATTTTCTCCAAGCGAGGCACTTGGTGGATGTTGGTGTAGCCCAACTCCTTTTGCAGCTTGGGAACGATGATCGTGTGGTAGAGGACTTGCAGACGTTGGGGCATGGTAAGTTCTCCTTCCTGCTCTGGGCTGGGTCAGAGCTCTCGAAATCTTTAGTCAAGGATCTCGCCGGTTTTCTTGAGAACGCGGACTTTGCGACCATCAGCGGTAATTTGGTAGCCGACCCGGCTGGCAACCTCGTGCTTTTTGGAATAAAGCATCACCTTGCAGGCGTGGATGGGGGCTTCTTTGGTCTCAATCCGGCCCTTTTCGCCTTCCCGTTGGGGCTTGCGGTGGTAGGTAACGATGTTAACTCCTTCCACCAAAACCATGTTGCGTTCGGGAAAGACCCGCAACACCTCGCCGACTTTGCCTTTGTCATCACCCGAAATTACCTGGACGAAATCCCCTTTTTTGATGCGCATCTTATAGCGCAGACTGTTGCGGTGCTTGCGAACGCCAGGTTGGCGGAGAAGTCGTCGGATTTGGCTGGGCTTAAGAGGGCGAGCCATTACAGGACCTCCGGCGCAAGCGAGATGATCTTGGTAAAGTTTTTCTCCCGCAGCTCGCGGGCTACAGGGCCAAAGACGCGGGTTCCCCGGGGGTTGCCATCGTTGTTGATGATCACGGCAGCGTTGTCGTCAAAGCGGATGCAGGTACCATCAGGGCGGCGCACCGTGTCCACCGTGCGGATGACAACGGCCCTGACCACATCGGATTTTTTAACTGGCATGTTGGGCAGAGCCTCTTTAACAACACCAACAATCACATCCCCCAGGCTGGCATAGCGACGGCCGCTGCTGCCCAGGACGCGGATGCACATGAGCTTGCGGGCGCCGGTGTTGTCGGCTACCGTGAGCATGGTTTGCTGTTGAATCATAGCTTCTTCATCTCCCGTAGGATCTCAACCACCCGCCAGCGTTTGGTACGGCTGAGGGGACGGGTTTCGACGATGCGCACCAGATCCCCTTCTTGGCAGCGGTTTTCCTCGTCGTGGGCTTTAAACTTTTTGGTTTTGACGACGATTTTGCCGTACTTTGGGTGGGCAACCCGGTTTTCTACGGCAACAACCACCGTCTTTTGCATCTTGTTGCTGACAACAACGCCAATCTTTTCGCGAGCAGGCATTACTCCTCCTTCTTGACCTGAGTTGAGGGCAAGGATTTGCCACGTTTGCGCTCTGCCTCCACGGTCAGCAGTTGAGCTAGCTTGTGCTTGCGCAGGCGAATGAGGTGGGGTTGAGTAAGCTGCCGTGTGGCTTGCTGCAGACGCAACTCGAACAGCTCTTTTTTGACGGCGTAGATCTCTTGGGCCAATTCTTCGTCTGATAGGGCGCGTGCATCGGCAATTTTGGGCATGGGCATGGTAACTTTCCTCCTCTAGCTAGCGCTAGCTGCTACTTCCGGAGATTCTGCAGTTGCTTCCTGAGCAGGTTCTGGCTTCTCAAAGTCAGCTTTGGTTACAAACTTAACTTTGATGGGAAGCTTGTGAGCGGCCAGGCGCATGGCCTCCCGGGCTGTTGCTTCAGGAACTCCCCCCATTTCAAAAAGGACGCGGCCTGGCTTGACGACGCAAACCCAGTACTCGGGGTTGCCTTTGCCGGATCCCATGCGGGTTTCGGCAGGCTTCCGGGTAACGGGCTTGTCGGGAAAGATGCGGATCCAGATCTGGCCTCCCCGCCGAACGTAGCGGCTCATAACCCGACGGCTGGCCTCGATCTGTCGTGCGGTAATCCAAGCGGGCTCTAGGGCCACAAGGCCATATTCCCCAAAGCTGATGCGGTTGCCACGGGTTGCCTTGCCCTTCATGCGCCCACGCTGCTGCTTGCGGTATTTGGTTCGTTTGGGGCTTAACATGGCCGCTCCTTGAGTAACTGCAGTAGGGGTTCCGCTCTTGGCCCTCAGACCTTGGCTGAGCGGTCTTCAAAGGTAGGCCGCCGCCGTTGCTGCCGACGCTTGGCCGGCTGCAAGGAAACTTTGGGTTCGAGGCTTTCTTGGCCAGGAAGGATTTCTCCTTTGAAGACCCAGACCTTGACCCCAATGACGCCATAGGTGGTCTGAGCAACGCGCTCGGCATAGTCAATGTCTGCCCGCAGAGTCTGCAGAGGGATCCGGCCTTCCCGCGTCCACTCGCTGCGAGCAATCTCAGCACCGTTTAGCCGCCCGGCAACTTGAACCTTGATCCCTTGCACGCCAGCCCGCTGGGCTCGTTGGATAACCTGGCGGACAATGCGACGAAAGGCAATCCGCCGCTCCAACTGCTGGGCAATGTTTTCCGCCAACAACGTTGCCTCCGCATCAGGACGGGTAACCTCGACTACATTGATGCGGATGGTTCTATTGGGGCTGCCGCGCAGGCTTAGCTCTTTTTGCAAGCCCTGGCGCAGCTCTTCAAGGCCGGACCCGCCACGGCCGACCACGACACCCGGTCGTGCAGCTCGGATTTCCAGGTCGATCTGATCGGCTTTGCGCTCAATCTGAATGTCAGCTAGACCAGCGTTGCTCAACTTCTTGGTTACATAGGTGCGGATGAAATCGTCCTCCTGCAGCAGGGCTGGGTAGTGAGCTGGGTCGGCAAACCAGCGGCTGCGGTGTTCCTTGATAATGCCGAGGCGCAAGCCGAAAGGGTGGATCTTCTGGCCCATGGTACGCGGTTAAAGGGTAGAGGTCGGGAAATTTAGGGAGCCGTCTCCGCCTTAGCTTCTAGAGGCCGGACAGCAATGGTGATGTGGCAGGTGCGCTTGCGGATTGGGTAGGCCCGGCCTTGGGCGCGGGGGCGATACCGCTTCAGCGTCGGCCCTTGGTCAGCGTAGGCTTTGCTGATGACAAGATTGCGGGGATCCAGGCCGTTGTTGTGTTCGGCATTGGCTACCGCTGAGCGCAGCACCTTGCGCACCGGCTCGCAGGCAGCGTAAGGCATGAACTCCAGCAGAATTAAGGCATCGGCATAGGTGCGCCCCCGGATTTGGTTGAGGACGCGCCGCACCTTGTAGGGAGACATGCGAACGTAACGGGCTACCGCTTTAACTTCAGGGGAAGGATCGGCCATGGCGTTCTCCTCTTCCTTGCTGAATTCAAGAGCGGGCAGCTTTCTTGTCGCTGCCGGCGTGGCCGCGGAAGGTGCGGGTGGGGACAAACTCCCCCAGCTTGTGACCCACCATCTGGTCAGTGATGTAGATGGGCACATGCTGCTTGCCGTTGTAAACGGCAATGGTGTGACCAATCATCACAGGGAGGATAGTGCTGGCCCGCGACCAAGTTTTGATCATTTGCTTCTCATTGCGCTCGTTGAGCTTCTCGATTTTGCGAAGCAGCTTGGCATCCACAAACGGACCTTTTTTAAGAGAACGTCCCATAGGAGTTTACCCCTCTAACACCTTGGTTCAAGCTCAAGCAATTCGGTAGGCAGCAGGTGGCTGGCCTGGCTGCTACTGCACCGCCACCCCGCCCTTGCCCCGCTGCCCACCCCGACGGCGACCGCGCACGATAAACTTGTTGCTGGGCTTGTTGCGCTTGCGGGTTTTGTGCCCCAGGGTAGGCTTGCCCCAGGGGGTAACGGGAGTACTGCGGCCAATGGGGGCTTTTCCTTCCCCACCGCCGTGGGGGTGATCCACAGGGTTCATTGCTGAGCCCCGCACGTGGGGACGGCGACCCAGCCAACGGCTGCGCCCCGCCTTGCCGAGGCTGATGTTGTTGTGGTCCACATTGCCTACTTGACCGATGGTGGCATAGCATTCCCCTCGAATCATGCGAACCTCGCCCGAGGGCAGCTTTAGGGAGACATACTTGCCTTCCTTGGCTACCACCTGGGCGCCAGTTCCGGCAGCGCGAACAAGTTGTCCGCCGCGGCCGGGATAGAGCTCGACGTTGTGGACCACCGTCCCCAGGGGGATCCGCTCCAGGGGCATGGCGTTGCCCACCTCGAAGGGAGCTTCAGGCCCAGCCATGATCGTGGCTCCCACCTGGATGTGGCGAGGGGCAAGGATGTAGCGCTTCTCGCCATCGGCGTACTCCACCAAGCAGATGCGGGCGCTGCGGTTGGGATCGTACTCGATGGTCTTGACGGTGGCCGGGATCCCGCGTTTGTCGCGGCGGAAGTCGATGATGCGGTAGAGCCGCTTGTGGCCGCCGCCCCGGTGACGGCAGGTGATAACGCCGCGGTTGTTGCGGCCTTTTTTGCGGTGGATAAATTGCAGCAGCGACTTCTCCGGTCGAGGTCGCTTGCCGTTTTCATCCCGCGACAGCTCCTCAAAGTTGGAGACTGTCATGTGGCGGGCGCTGGGGGTGTAGGGTCGGAACGTGCGAATGCCCATGGCTCAACCAGAAGGGTTAGGTTTCAGGGAAGAGGACGATGGAATCGCCTTCGGCCAAAGTTACCACCGCTCGCTTGGGACGGCTGCGGTAACCCACAAAACGACCTACCCGCCGCTGCTTACGGGGCAGCTTCAGGGTGTTGACGGAAGTAACCCGTACTCCAAACATTTCCTCAACAGCGGCCCGGATGAGCGGCTTGGTGGCGTTGGGCATCACTTCAAAGACGTATTTGCGCTGCTCCATCAAAGCCGTCGTCTTCTCGGTAATAACGGGGCGCAACAGGACATCAGCCAGAATTCGCTTGCTCTCCGTCATCGTCCTCCTCCTTTTCCCCTGCGGCTTTCGGCTTCTTCTACGGCTCTTCTTGTTCAACTGGCTGAGCTTCTTGCTCTGCGACCTGAGCCTGATCCTCAAGAGGATTGGCTTGGTCTGGAGCGGCGGCTGCTGCGCCGGATCCCCAGCGGGCTTTGAGTTTCTCTAGGGCAGAGGTGGTGATTAGCACCCGATCGACCTTGAGCAGATCGAAGACGTTGATCTGATCTAGCCCAATGAGCTTGACGCGGGCAATGTTGCGCACAGCTCGCTCCACCATTTCCGAGCGCTCGGCAACAATCAGCAGAGCCGATTGATCCTCCCTCACTCCCCAGCGCAGCAGAGCTTGGGCCATAACGCGGGTCTTGGGCGGGTTAAGCTGATCCTGGAAATCCTCCACCACGATTAGGTCTTCCACCCGGCTTTGCAGAGCAGTGCGCAGCGCTAGCTGGCGCTCTTTGCGATTCATGGCCAGGTTGTACTCCCGCTTGCGGGGGCCAAAGACTACCCCACCCTTGCGCCAAAGAGGAGAGCGGATGGAGCCAGCGCGAGCCCGCCCGGTGCCTTTTTGCCGCCACGGCTTGCGCCCTCCGCCGCGCACTTCAGCCCGCGTTTTGGTGTGGGCATTGCCCTGGCGGGCGTTGGTCATCTGACGGCGCAAAGCTAGGTAGAGAACGTGACTAGCCGTCTCGGGGCGAGCCACCTTGAAGCTCAGCTCCGCGCTGCCTACGGTTTCCCCTTGCCAATTCTTCACCACACAACTTGCCATGGCTCCCTCCGCTAGAGTCTCTTGCCCACCTGTTTGGCAGGGGTGATCTCCAGTAGCCCTCCCTCCACGCCGGGGACTGAGCCTTTGATTACCAAGAGATTCCGCTCCGGATCCACCTTCACCAACTCCAGCTTGCGGATCGTGACGCGGCGACCGCCCATCCGGCCAGCCATACGCAGTCCTGGAAACACGCGGCCAGGCCTCGTGCCAGCGCCAATGGAACCCGGCCGGCGGTGGTTCTTGGAGCCGTGGGACATGGGGCCCCGGCCAAAGTGGTGCCGCTTCTGGTAGCCGGCAAACCCCCGCCCGATAGAGGTGCCAGCCACGTCCAGTAACTGACCAGGAGAGAAGATCTCAACAGTGATCTTCTGCCCCAATTGGTAGGCTTCTGGCTGGTCGACCCGAAACTCGCGCAGGTAACGCAGCAGCTCCGTCACTCCCGCTTTGCGCAAGTGGCCGCGCTGGGCTCGCGTCAGGTGCTTCTCTGTGGTGGGCCAGTAGCCTAACTGCACCGCGTTGTAGCCGTCCGTGGCTTGGGTCTTAATTTGGGTTACGGTGCAAGGCCCGGCCTGCACGACGGTCACGGGAATGGCCAACCCTTCCGGAGAGAAGATCTGGGTCATGCCAACTTTTCTTCCAAGGATGCCAAGCGCCACAGAAACCCCCTCTCAAGCCTGCGCGGCTTGCTTTGTTGCTTTCACAGCTTGCAACCGGTTCCCTAAGCCAAATCCAGGCAGTAGGCGCGGCGGCAGAAAACCTAGGATAGCGAAGACTGCCTGCCCAGGCAAAAAAGCCGTAGAGAGGGAGCGCCTGTACCCCCAACGCTCCCGCAGCGCCAATAGCGCTGCCCTTTTTG
Source organism: Synechococcus sp. R65.1 (assembly GCF_047461755.1). Lineage (NCBI taxonomy): Bacteria > Bacillati > Cyanobacteriota > Cyanophyceae > Synechococcales > Synechococcaceae > Synechococcus > Synechococcus sp. R65.1. The sequence goes on from NZ_JANSHU010000001.1 coordinate 163,083, forward strand.
CCTAGTGACCTTGACGCCAAACTGCTTCTAGGGGCTGCTCAGACTTGCCTGCAAAGAGGCAGTATCTGTACTAGCAGCACGCTAAGTTGCCTAGAACCGTTGTTGCTGCGGGCGGATTCAATTGACAACAGTACTACATCATAATGAGGTGACAGGCTGCTTGTCTAGGTTTTGCTAAAAAATGGGTTCAGCACCTGGGAAAGCCACGCTGGGAGACAGAGAGTTTCAGAGCGTGATGGGGTGGGCGCGCAGTGGGCTGACCCAGGCTTGCGTGGATCGCTACTGGCATTTGCTGCAGGCCGGGGCCAATCCGGCGCGGATCTTGTTTTTGGTGCGCAGCCGGCGGCAGAGGGCGGAGGTGTTGCGGCGCCTGCAGGCGCTCAGCTCGGGTTTGGTGGGCCCGTGGCGGGTTGAGACGTTTTTGCAGCGGGTGGGGCGTGCTTTGGCTGAGTATTGGCCGCAGGTATGCGCTCGCGTTCCCCAGTTGCCGCGTTCGTTTGAGCCTGTGCTTCTGGCTAAGGATCTCACTCAGTTTCTCTGTGGGCGAGTCTGTGCGTTGTGCCCGCGGCATGGGGAGGTCTTTGCGAATATTGGGCTGGACGAGTTCCAGATTTGGGATCAAGTTAGCAGCGCTGCCTATATTGCCGGAGCTTCTGGCTTGACGGCAGAAGCGGTGGGATCCCGGCTAGCAGCAGCTTGGCCGGAGAACAGGGATCCGGCCCGGGCAGAGGCCCTGGGAGCGCTGGGCTGCTGTGTAGAGCGACTATGGCAGGCGGGGCTGCAGTTGGGAGCGCTGGATTTTGGCCTGCAAATTCGTCTGTTTCAGGATCACATCCTGCCCTTGGCGGAGTTTTGGCAGGAGTGGGATCACCTCATCGTGGATCAGGCGGAAGACAGTTGCGGGGTGGCGCTGGAGTTCTACCGCCAGGGGCAAGCCCACCTGCAGAGCCAATTCTTCAGCTACACCCTCGGCAGCGGGATCTCTTTGACGGCGATCCCGGAGGCAGTAGCCTGCTTTCTCCTGGAAAACACGCAGGTTCGGTTCCCAGAAGCCAGCTCCTGCAGCGCAGCCGGCCTGGCTCGCTTGGGGCTGCAGATAGCGCGGGCTGTGGCTCCCCAGCTTTCCTCTCGGCTGCCAGAACCACCAGCAGGGAAGCTGCCGAGGGTGGAAGTGCTGGAGGGAGAAACCCCCTTTGCGGCCCTAGAGGCTATGGTTGCCCAAATCCGGCAACTTTTGGCAGCAGGGATCCCTCCCTCTCGCATCGCCGTCCTCCTGCCTCGCATGGATGCCGGAATAAGTCTAAGCCTCCAGGAGCAGTTGCCGGAGGTCTTGCCCATTGCTCCCTTCCCCGCTCTTATCCGCTACCCCCTGGTGCGGGCTCTCCTGACGGCAGCAGAAGTGGCCCATCCCCACTGGGGAGCATTTCCCACCTTGCCAGCCTGGCGGCTGCTGCTCAGCAGCGTGTTGGATCTGGATCCCATTCGAGCAACGCTGTTGGCTGAAGATACCCTGGACCCGGTAGGACGTTCCCTGCGGCCCAAAACCGCCGTGCGGCAGCCAGAGCGGGTGGGCTTTGCCAACTTGGAGCGCTACCAGAAGCTGTTGGATTGGCTGCGCAGCTACCGGCCTGGGCCTTCCTTGGCAGCTTTCTTCCAGCGCTTCTTTGCCGAGCACCTGGTCACTGCTTCCCCTCAGGATCAAGAGCTGCTGCAGTTGCTAACGGATGCAGCCCAGCGATTTCGCCGCGCCTTTCCTACAGCAGGGGATCCTGCCTTTTTGGCCATGATTCGCTCGGGACAAACCCCTAGCAACAGCCGCTTTGAGCCCGACTACTCCCGCTACCTGGTGGTAGCCACGCCAGCGGCCTACATCCATCGCGGCTTGGAGGCCGACTACCAGTTTTGGTTTGACATCACCAACCCCAGCTGGTCCCCCTCTCTCTGGCGCGGGCTCTACAACAGCCATGTGCTGACACCGGAATGGGATGGGGGAGTTTTCGATGCGGCTCGGGATCGAGAGGCACGCCAGCAAGTCCTAGCTCGCACCCTGCTCAACCTCTGCTGCCGAGCACGGCAGGGCCTGTGGCTGGTGCGCTCCACTTTTAACTACCGCGGCGAAGAGAACACCGGCACCCTAGACTTGCTGGTGTTGAAGGCGGCAAAAGGTACGGCTTGCTCTTAGGGGCGGGACTGGGTCAGGTGGCTGACCTGCGGCTGGGTAGCAGGGGACAGACGGGGGTAGTTCGAGCACTTCCTCACTGCTTTTGGGTTAGCTTTGGGGTGAGTTTCCTGGCGCTAGGAGCGGCCGATGGATTCCGCCACCTTTTTGGAGCGCTACGGATTCGAGCTGCAAGGTCAGACAGGCCAGAGGTGGGTAGAGCGCTGGAGCAGGCAGTTCCCAAGCCCTTGGATCCCAGCCGCTTTGCTGGAGGCCCTCTACCAAGGCCGCTACAAGGCCACGTCCGTAGAGCAGATCCTCCGCCTCTGGCAGCGCCGCGGTGCTCCCCACCTCACCTTTCCCCCGGAAATGAGCCGATCCCTGTGGCGAGAACAAGAAGAGCTGATCCGCTCCTTGAGTCCAACTGCCGCCAGCTTCCTTGTCCGACCTCCTTCACCTCTTTCAGCCTCCTCTGGCAAGGGATCCCGCTTTGCGGAGGAAGCTGCCATTTCCCTTGAGCTGTTGTTAGCAGAGCTGCAGGACCTTCCCCCCAAGCTCCGCCACCTGCTCCGGGAGCTGCAACCCGCCTCCCTGGCCTGCGAGTCAGAGCTCTCGGTTACCTTGGAGCTCCAGCCTGTCGACTCTCCTGCTCCTGCTTCCCTGAAAGAATCCCAGGTTTCCCCCTCTCGCTCAGGGCAGGGCGACACTTGAGCTGGAGAGAGCTTCCTCGCGCAGCAGGTCGGCTTTGTCGGTGCGCTCCCAAGGCAGGTCCAGATGGGTTTGCCCGAAGTGGCCGTAGACGGCTACATTTTGGTAGAAGCGTCCCCCTCGCTGCCGGGGTAGCTCCTGCAGTTGAAAGTGGGCCAGAATAGCTGCTGGCCGCAGGTCGAAGTGGCGCTGCACCAGCCGCAGAAGCTCCTCGTCAGGGATGCGCCCTGTGCCAAAGGTTTCCACCAACAGGTTGATGGGCCGAGCCACTCCAATAGCGTAGCTGACCTGTACCTCGCATTTCTGGGCCAGGCCGGCAGCCACGATGTTTTTGGCAACATAGCGGGCGGCGTAGGCCGCGCTGCGATCCACTTTGGTGGGATCCTTGCCGGAGAAAGCGCCACCCCCATGGCGGGCATAGCCCCCATAGGTATCGACGATAATCTTGCGCCCTGTCAGGCCGGCATCCCCCTGGGGGCCGCCGATGACGAATTTGCCAGTGGGGTTGGTGAGGAAGCGGGTATTGCTGTCTGGTTTGATGGGCAGCTCGGCAAACACAGGCTTTACCACCGCCTCCCAGAGATCGGCGCGGATGCGCTCTTGCACTGCCGTCTCTTCCGTAATGTCGCCGATGGTTGGCGTGTGCTGGGTGGAGATGAGCAGGGTGTGGATGCCCACTGGACGCCCCCCCTCATAGGCTACCGTTACCTGGGTCTTGCCGTCAGGGCGCAGATAGGACAGGGTACCGTTCTTGCGAACCGTAGCCAACTGGCGGCTGAGGCGGTGAGCCAAGCTGATGGGCAAAGGCATCAGTTCGGGGGTCTCGTTGCAGGCAAAACCAAACATCAAGCCCTGATCGCCAGCTCCCAGCAGGTCGAATTCATCTTCCCAGACGGTGCGACTTTCCAGTGACCTGCTCACCCCTTGGGCAATATCAGGAGATTGCTCATCGAAGGCTACTAGCACCGCGCAGCTGTCCGCAGAGAAGCCATTCTCGGCATCGGTATAGCCAATTTCGGTCAGCTTGTCCCGCACCAAGCGCGTGAAGTTGACATGCGCCTTCGAGGTGATCTCCCCCGTGAGGATCACCATGCCCGTGCTCACCACTACCTCTGCCGCCACCCGGCTGGAGGGATCTGCCGTCAAGAGGGCATCCACAACAGCATCGGAGATCTGATCGCAGATTTTGTCGGGATGCCCTTCTGTCACCGACTCGGAAGAAAACAGGAATGACTTGGACAAGGAACCTCTCCTCAAGACGAAACCCACCCACGCTGGCAGAACCCGCCTCTGGGTTCATTTGCAGCAAGGCATGCCCAGCCTTACTAATATACCCCCCTCAGCCAGTGAGGATCTGCTTCAGCCGCTCGCCATTTTTGCGGCCCTGGGGAAGAGCACCCCTAATAAAAAAGCGCCGCCAGGAGGGATCCCCCCAGCTCTGTCAAAATCCCAATCCAACAGCGGCAGCTCTTGGAAAATCTGGAAAAGCGGAAGCCAGATCAGGGGTTTGGCCTGCTAGAGTGCTCCTACAAGTCCTTGCCTCCCCAACCATGACCCACCCTTTTCCAACCGCCCCCAACCCTGAACTGGAAGCCGAGCGCAACTGGCAGCATCGTCAACGAATGCAGCGCCGCCAGCAAATCCAGCGGCAACGCCTGGCAGGCATGCGTGACAACAAAGGCTTAGTTATCGTCTATACAGGTCAGGGCAAGGGCAAAAGCACGGCGGCTTTTGGTACTGTCTTGCGTGCCCTCGGCCAGGGCTTATCGGTGGGGGTGGTGCAGTTCATCAAAGGGGCCTGGGATCCAGGCGAAGCCAAACTGTTGCGCAAGTTGGCTGCCCATCCCGAACTGGGGCTGGGAAAAGTTGCCTTTTATGCCATGGGGGAAGGCTTTACCTGGGAGACCCAGGATCGCGAGCGGGACATTGCCTGCGCCCAGGCAGCCTGGGAAAAGGGGCGGGAGCTATTTGGCAGCGGCGAGTACCACCTGGTGGTTTTGGATGAGATCAACGTTGCCCTTAAGCTGGGATACCTCTCGCTGGAGCAAGTGTTGGCTGGCCTAGCCGAAAAACCTGAACGGGTGCACGTGATCCTCACTGGGCGAGGCGCACCGGCAGGGCTAATTGAGCGAGCTGACCTGGTAACGGAAATGGCCTTGGTCAAGCATCCCTTTCGCGACCAAGGGATCAAAGCCCAAATGGGTATCGAGTTCTAGCCCTTGGACAAATGGCGATCCTGCTGGCAGCAGCGGCAAGCGGCAGTGGCAAGACCACCGTCACGTTAGCCCTGTTGGCTGCGCTCCGGCGGCGGGGCCTGCGCATCCAGCCCTTTAAGGTGGGGCCCGATTACATCGATCCCCTGTTCCACACGGCAGTGGCCGGGATCCCCTCGCGCAATTTGGATCCCTTTTTAACCGACGAGGACTTTGTGCAGCGCTGCTTTCGCTACCACTGCCAGGACAAAGATGGGGCAATTGTAGAAGGCGCGATGGGCCTCTTCGATGGGCGAGGGCCCGGATCCCTGCCCGGCGGGACAGAGCCTTCCTGGGCTAGCAGCGCCCATGTGGCTCGCCTGCTGGGGATCCCGGTGGTGCTGGTCATCGACAGCAGCGGCATGGGAACGACGGCGGCCGCCCTGCTCTACGGCCTAAGCCACTTCGATCCCCGCCTGACTATTGCCGGCGTCATCTTCAACCGGGTGGTCTCAGAGCGCCATGGCCAGATGTTGCAGCAGGCAGCAGCAGCCGTGGGGATCCCGGTTTTGGGACAATTCCCCCGCCGCGAGGACTTGCGCCTGCCCAGCCGCTACCTAGGGCTGGTACCCGTCTCAGAACTGGCTGGCTTCTCCCGCTGGCAGGAGGCCTGGGCTGAGCTGGCGGAGCAACACATAGATTGGGATCAGCTTCTGCCCCTAATCCGCTCACTACCGCCGGCAGTGGGGGAGCTCTGGCCAGGGATCTGCCCCCTTGCAACGCCCGTGCGGGTGGCAGTGGCCCGCGATGCCGCCTTTAACTTCTACTACGCCGACAACTTAGATCTCCTGCGGGCTTGGGGGGCAGAGCTATTGGAGTACTCCCCCCTGGAGGTAGGGCTGTGGCCGCCGGATCCTTGCGATGGCCTGCTCTTGGGGGGCGGGTTTCCAGAACTGTTTGCCGCAGCCCTCTCTGAAAAAATAGCCCAGCAAACTCCGCCACCCATCCACCCCCCCCTCTATGCCGAATGCGGCGGCTTGATGGTACTGGGAAAGTCCCTCACCGATTGGGACGGGAAGACCTACCCCATGGCCGGCCTATTGCCCATCAGCGTGGACATGGGCGAGCGGCTGTACCTGGGCTATCGCGAGGCTAAAGTCCTGCGCCCCACCCTCCTGGCACCGGCTGGGGATCGCCTGCGGGGACACGAGTTTCACCGCTCCCGCAGCAGCCCCCCCTGCCCAAGCCCAGTCTACGCTTGGGGATCCCCGCCCCAGCGGGAAGGCTGGGCCAATGAGCGCTTGCATGCTTCCTACCTGCATCTCCACTGGGGATCCCGTCCCGATCTCGCAGCGCGGCTACTCCAGAATTTTTTGAGGGTGGCTAGAAACGCTCTTGATCCCCCGTTGTAGAGAGGTTTTTCCCTGTCAGGGAGGCTGGGGAGAGGAATTAGCTGTGCTCCCTTCTGTTGCTAGGGGGAAGCAGTGGGGACGAGGCTGCTAGCAACAGTTTAGGTGAGGTGGGCAGCAATTGCGTCCAGGAGGTGGTTTTGATCAATGGGCTTGGTGAGGTAGGCGTTGGAACCAAGTTGTAGCCCTTGTTCCACAGCTTCTCGAGAAGTCTTGGAGGAGAGAAAGACAAAGGGGATGTGGGCTGTGGCTTGATCCCATCGCACAGCATCCAGCACGGCATAGCCGTTGAGCTTGGGCATGACTACATCGCATAGCACCAAGTCTGGCAGGAGGGCGCGCACCATCTGCAGCCCTTCTTCCCCGTCTCTAGCTGCCAACGTATCGTACCCAGCTTGCCGCAACACTTTCTGCAGGTAGGTGCGGATAGAGGGATCATCCTCGATCACCAAGATGCGTTTAGCCATGGGAGGTTGTGAAAAAGCAGGAGACACACACCGCTCAAGCCAAGCTCTGGCTTCCCCGAACCTCTGAAATCCAGGTTGATGCGAGAGCAGTTAGGAGAGCTACAGAGGCAGTATAGGGAAACTTCGGAGAGAAAAACTCCGCCAAATGGCTCATTCTGGGAAGACTTGCGGTTATTCCAGGTAGCTCAAGCTCTCTTTCCCCTCAGGGAGAGGAGCTCATTCCGAGGTGAGTTGTCGCTCCATCAGGCGGGAAAGGGCGGCAGCGGGGGTGGTCTGCCCTTGCAGCAGCCGATGCACCTCCTGGGTGATGGGCACCTGGATGCCGTGCTGGGCGGCAATCTGAACTACCACGGGAGCAGTGTAAATCCCCTCGGCGGTTCCCTCGATCTCGGCCAACACCTGGCCCAGAGGTTTGCCCTGGCCCAAGCCGTAGCCTACACGGTAGTTGCGGCTTAAAGGACTGTGGCAGGTGGCTAGGAGATCCCCTAGCCCTGAGAGGCCGTTGAAGGTCTCAGGCCGCGCCCCTAGGCGGGATCCCACCCGGATCATCTCGGCCAAGCCGCGGGTAACCAGGGCAGCCCGAGCATTGGTGCCCAGTTGCAGCGCGTCACACACCCCCACAGCAATGGCAATAACGTTCTTGAGAATGCCCCCTAGCTCCACTCCTAGGGGATCGCTGCTGGTGTAGAGGCGAAAGCGCTCGGAGGCAAGGGCATGCTGCACTTGCACTGCCGCCTCGGGATTGTGGCTAGCCACCACTGCAGCTGCTGGCAAACCCTGGCGAATCTCAGCGGCCAGGTTTGGCCCGGAGAGCACCACCAACGGATGAGTAGGGAAAGTGGCTGCCCAGATCTGGGCTGGTGTCAAGAGCTGCAGGGGATCCAACCCCTTGGTGGCCGAGACCAGAATGGCTTGGGGGGGGATCCCCACCTGGCGCACGGCCTCGACCACGGGGCGCACGCCGGCCATGGAGACTGCCGAAATAATGATGTCCGATCCCCGGACTACCTCTTTGAGATCCCAGCCTTTGCGCCGATCCCAAACCTGCACCCAGTGGCCCCGAGCCTGGGCTAACAGAGCCAGGGTACTTCCCCAGGCCCCCGCCCCTAGAAGGGCAATCCTCTGGGGGGATGGTGTAGAAGCTTTCATCCAAACTTTCCAGCCGCAGCTTCTTTCCCAGAATGCCGCTTGCCCCAGCCCCTGAAAAAGCCCCCGCCAGAGAGAGAACGTTAGTATGGTTGGATACCAACTAGAGGTTTGGCCTAAGAGCAGAGACCATGGCAGAAGCAGGGATCCAACGCCTTCCTGCTGAGGTGGCCGCCCGGATGGGGAGCTGGCGGCACGGCTATGCCCTGACCAATGGCATTCAACTGCACTATGTCACCCAGGGGGAAGGGGAGCTGGCAATCTTGTTGCATGGTTTCCCAGAGTTTTGGTATTCCTGGCGGCACCAGATCCCGGTGTTGGCGCAGCGGTTTCGCGTCGTGGCACCTGACCTGCGCGGCTACAACGACTCTGACAAACCGGATTACGGCTACGACCTGGACACCCTCACCGAGGATGTCCGCGGCCTGCTAGCCCATTTTGGGGCCAAAAGCGCGGTGGTGGTGGCCCACGACTGGGGAGGGGCTATTGCTTGGCACTGGGCGCAACTTTTTCCCCAGGAGATCCGCAAGCTGGCCGTGCTCAACTCTCCTCACCCCGCTTGCTTTCGCCGGGAGTTCCTGACCAATTTGGACCAGATGCGCCGCAGTTGGTACCTGTTTTTCTTCCAGTTGCCCTGGCTGCCAGAGTGGGTGTTGCAGTGGAACCTCGAGGAGTGGGTGCGGCGCATTTTTCAAGAGACCTCGGTGCGCAAAAGCGCCTTCACCCGCCACGACCTAAAGGTTTACCAAGAGGCCCTTGCCAAGCCCAAGGTGCTCACCTCTGCCCTCAACTACTACCGCCACCTGTTTAGCCTGCCCACTCTGCAGAACCTGTTTTTGCAGCCCCTGCGGCCGATCTTCGCCCCCACCCTGCTCATCTGGGGAGAAGAAGACTTTGCCCTTAGCCGCGAGCTGACCGAGGGAATGGATCCCTTCTTCCCCAACGGCCTGCGCAAGGAGTACATCCCCGAGTGCGGCCATTGGGCGCAGCAGGAGGCGCCCCAGACTGTGAATCGGCTGCTCCTAGAGTTTCTCTAGTCCTCCCGCCTGAGAGAGCTTTACCGCCCTCAGGGATTGCCCTAGAATAGTCCACTGGATTTAAGCGGGGAAAGTGGCATGGCCCTGGAGTACCCACCCGATCTGCGCTACGTGGACACCCACGAGTACATCCGGGTTGAGGATGACATTGCGGTGATTGGGATCACGGCCTATGCCGTCGATCAGCTGGGGGACATCGTCTTCGTCGGCCTGCCCGAGGAAGGGACAGAAATTGAAAAGGGGGAGAGCTTTGGCTCCGTGGAGTCCGTCAAGGCCGTGGAGGATCTGTATGCCCCTGTCTCGGGGGAAGTGGTGGCGGTAAACAAAGCGGTGGTGGACAGCCCAGAGAGCATTGCCGACGATCCCTATGGAGACGGCTGGCTGATCAAGGTGCGCATGACCAACCCGGAAGATCTCGACGACACGATGAGCGCGGAGGCCTACGCCAGCTTGGTGGAGGGATCCTAAGCCCTACAGCAACACTTCCCGGTTGCCCCCTTGCCTCTTGGCCTGGCGGAGGGCTTGGTCGGCTGCCTCTAGAAAGCTTTGGACGGAAGTTTCTGCTGAAAGGCTGAGCAAAGAGGCGACGCCAATGCTACAGGTGAGGTGGATAACTTCTGCTCCCACCTGCAGAGGGAGGGATTGGATGGCCTGCCGCAGGCGCTTGGCCAACTGCAGGATTTGAGCTTCCGGAACCCCGCGCACCATGAGGACAAATTCGTCGCCCCCTAGCCGGGCCAGCAGATCCTCGCGGCGAACCTGATCCTGCAGTTGTTGGGCTACTTGGATCAGGGCTTGATCCCCGGCCAAATGCCCCCAGCGGTCGTTGATGAGCTTGAAGTTGTCCAAGTCCAGGTAAAGCAAGTGGAGGGGAAAGCTATGGCGGCGGGCAAAGGCCATCTCCCTCTGCAGGTGCTCTAGGAAAAACCGACGGTTGTGCAGCCCCGTGAGCGGGTCGTAGAGAGCGGCGGCAGCGACCTGGAAAAAGAAAGCCTCCTCCAGCCGGTCATAATAGGCAAACTGCAGGAGGCTATTCCCCAGCTGGATGCGATCCCTATCCGCCAAAACCCGGCAATTTACCCGTTCCCCATTGACATAGGTGCCGTTGAGGCTGCCGAGATCGATGAGGACATAGTTTTCCCCTTCCTTCCTCAGCCGGCAGTGCAGCCGAGAGATGGTGTGGTCGGAAAGCTGAACGTCGGCTTGGGGGCTGCGCCCCACTACCGCTGTTTCCCCCAAGGGAAAGGTCATGCCCATATTGGCCCCCCAGAGCACGGTCAAAAAGGCGCCCACAGGCTCTCTCTCCACTCCCAGCCCATAGCACTCCAGGGAGATGCAGGTGGTCGGCTCTTCGAGAGACAAAGAGTAAGTATCCAAAGTTACAGGGATCCCACCTAGGCAGAGGTTATGGAAGGCTTAAGACGGCCTCTCTCCGTATTATGACGGTTTTGTCGAGCTCTGCCCACCCTCCTGCCTGCCCCGCCAGGACAAGAGGGATCCTCTACTCCAGGCCCAGCCAGCGGCGAAAGTAGGGGATAGTCAGCTCCAGGCCAAGCTGCAGAGGAATCTGGGGCTCCCACCCCAGCAGGGCGCGGGCCTTGTTGATGTCGGGCCGGCGCTGCTTGGGATCGTCGGTTGGGAGAGGTCGGTGGACGATGGGAGAAGAGCTGCCGGTGAGGGCCAAAACCTGCCGAGCCAACTCTAGAATGGTGACCTCCTGCGGGTTGCCCAGGTTAAAGGGGCCGGGATAAGGGCTGTTCATCAGGCGCACCAGGCCCTCGATGAGGTCGGAGATGTAGCAGAAGCTACGGGTCTGGGAGCCATCTCCATAGACGGTGAGGGGATCCCCGCGCAGCGCCTGGACGATGAAGTTGCTGACCACGCGACCATCCTCTTCCCGCATGGCGGGCCCATAGGTGTTGAAGATGCGGGCCACGCGGATCTCCGTCTGGTATTGCCGCTGCCAGTCAAAGGTTAGGGTTTCGGCCAGGCGCTTGGACTCGTCGTAGCAGGCCCGCGGGCCGATGGGGTTGACATGGCCCCAGTAGTCCTCCGGCTGGGGATGCACCTGGGGATCCCCGTACACTTCCGAAGTGGAGGCTAGGAGGAAGCGGGCCCCCGTCTTCTGGGCCAGCTCCAGGAGGTAGTAGGTGCCCCAGACGCTGGTGCGGATGGTGCGGATGGGATCCGCTTGGTAGTGAGGGGGAGAGGCAGGGCAGGCCAGGTGGTAGATTTGCTCGATGCCAGCTTTTTCCAGCTCCGGCGGCAGCGGCTCGGCCACGTCGTGCCACAGCAAGGTAAAGGCGGGGTTGTTGCGGTGAGCCCGCACGTTCTCCTCCCGCCCCGTGTAGCCGTTGTCGAGGCAGATAACCGCGTGGCCTTCCTGCAGAAGGCGGCTAACCAGATGGGAGCCGATAAATCCCAAACCACCCGTTACCAGAACCTTCACCAGCCCACTCCAATTAAGGTGATGCCCGCCTGTTGAAGGGCCTGCCGGTCAAGGCAATTGCGGCCGTCGACGATAAGAGGCCGCCGCATCAACTCGGCAAGGCGCCGGTAATCCAGCGACAAGAATTCCGGCCACTCCGTCACCAGCACCAGGGCGTCGCAATCCTGGGCCAGGCGGAACACGTCTGTTTCCACCACCACATGGGCTAGGCCCTCCCGCATTCCCGACGCCGAGACAATGGGATCATACGCCTTTACCTTGGCCCCCAGGCGGTGGAGCTGCTCAATTAAGGTTAGAGACGGCGCATCCCGCAGGTCGTCGGTGTGGGGCTTGAAGGTGAGGCCCAAAAGGCCAATGGTCTTGCCCTTGAGCACCTTAAGGGCCTGCTGCAGCTTTTCCACCAAGCGCTGCCGCTGCTCACGGTTGACCTCGACAGTAGCCCGCAACAGCTTAGCCTCATAGCCGTAGTCAGCCGCCGTCTGGATCAAAGCGGCCAAATCCTTGGGGAAGCAGCTCCCCCCCCAGCCTATGCCGGCGTTGAGGAAGGCGCGGCCAATGCGCTTATCGAGGCCAATCCCTTCGGCCACCTGGAGGATGTCGGCGCCGGTGCGCTCGCAGATATTGGCAATCTCGTTGATGAAGCTGATCTTAGTGGCTAGGAAGGCGTTGGCGGCATATTTGATCATCTCGGCGGAGGCCAGGTCGGTGACCAGCAAGGGCACGGGATCCCCGCCCAAGCCTTGCTGGCGGCTGAGGATGGGCTCGTAAAGTTGCCGCAGGATCTCGATGGCCCGGGGGCTGTTGGAGCCAATCACGATGCGGTCGGGGTAAAAGGTATCGTGGATGGCGCTGCCCTCCCGCAGAAACTCGGGGTTGCTCACCACGTCGAAGGGCGGCACCCAGGGAGACCTGTCCAGGGTGGCCAGGGAGGAGGGGGTGGGATCCCCGCCCGCTATGGCCATCTTCTGTTTTTCTGCCTGGCTGCCTAGCCGCTGCTTGGCGGCCTCTGCCGCCCCGTCCAGAATCAGCATGCGCACCCAGTCGCCGGAGCCGATGGGGACAGTAGACTTGTTAACAATAACCCGGTAGCGGTCGTCTAGGTGCTGGCCGATCTCCCGCGCTACAGCCTCTACGTAGCGCAGGTCTGGCTCGCCGCTGGGCAGAGCTGGCGTCCCTACGGCAATGAAGATGACCTCGCTGGCCTGCACCCCCAGGGCAAGATCGGTGGTAAAGTGCAGCCGACCGGCCTCAGTTCCAGCCCGCACCAGGTCTTCCAGGCCGGGCTCGTAGATGGGCAGGCGGCCCCGCTGCAACCCTTCAATTTTGGCAGGGTTGTTGTCCACGCAGATAACGCGGTGACCTATTTGGGCTAGACAGGCGCCGGTTACCAACCCCACATAGCCGGCCCCCACGACCGCCACGTCCATCGCCTGCCGCTTTTTCCTGTCGATCCTCGGTTCTAAAGTACCCCAGATTACCTATCCCCTTAAAGGTCGGCTCCTCGGCTCCTAGGAGGAGGTTAGTGGCAAAATGAGGCTAACGGACTTCCGCCTGAGGCTCCCCAGCAGTGAGCAGGCCCAGCTCTGCTGCCATAGCCAGCCGCCGTCAGCGCCAGGTGCAGAGGGTGCTGTACGTTACGCTGGGGCTGAATAGCCTGGTGTTTGCCATCAAGTTAACCCTGGGGCTGGCGACGGGATCCCTAAGCTTGGTGGCCGATGCCCTGCACAGTGTTACCGATAGCGCCAGCAACCTCCTTGCCCTGGTGGCGGTCCACTTTTCCTCGCCAGAGCCGGATGAGAAACATCCCTATGGCCGCAGCAAGTTTGAGGCAATCGGTGCCCTGGGGATCGCTGCCCTTTTGGCCATGGCTAGCTTCGAGATCCTCAGCGCAGCGGTGGGACGGTTTTTCAAGCCCCTGCCTCCCCAGCTCCAGATCGACGGGCTGACCTTGACGCTAATGCTGGGGGTGCTGGGGATCAACCTCTTCGTAGCCTTCTATGAGCGCTCCTGGGGCAAGGCTCTGGCTAGCTCGCTGCTCTTGGCCGATGCCCGCCATACCCTCAGCGATGTCTGGGTAACCCTGACGGTATTGCTGGGTCTAGCCGGGATCCACTACTGGAGGATCCCCTGGCTGGATCAGGTGCTGGCTGTGCCGGTGGGGCTGCTGGTGTTCTGGAGCGCCTGGGAAGTGCTGCAGGAAAACATTCCCGTTTTAACCGACCGGGCGGCCATTCCGCCTAAAACATTGCGGGAGCTGGTTCTCAGCTTGCCTGGCATCCTTGACTGCCACGACATCACCTCCCGCGGCATCCCAGGGCGGATGATCTTCATCGAAATGCACATGGTGGTGGAGCCACTGGACGTTGAGTCGGCCCATCGCCTCACCGAAGCAGTGGAACACCTGCTGCAGGAGCGCTACGGGCCGGTGCGGGTCACCATCCACCTGGAGCCGCTCTGAAAGACTTATACAACCCCGGGCAAAAGCAGACTTTCGCTCGGGGTTGAGGCTTTCTTCCTGCTTCAGCGACCCGTGGCTAGTGGCAGAGTCCACCCCTACCACCCCGCCAGAGGGATCTCCACAGGCGTAACTTCCCCGCGAGCTGCAGGTAGTTGCTCCTTGCCCCCATAAGGCACACAGGCTAAAGACGGAGCCAACTTTAGCCTAGGCAAAACGCCTACTCAAGAAGATTACCTGCTAGCCTACTAGCTCAGCCCATCTACGTCAAGGCAGAAGGTTAGTTGTGCCACAAAGTGGCCAATTGTCCGGTGAATCAAGGACTAGAGGAGATCCCTAGCCCCACGGTCAATCCGCCCAAGCCGCAGAGTTCGCCTTGCGCCAAGGGGCCTCCTCACCAGAGCTCTTCTTGGGTTCCTTGCATTCCTTGCCCCAGCCGGGTTTAATGGGGGTAGACAAGAGACCGCAGCACCCGTACCTGTTGCTGCACTCCTGTATGCTGCAGGCTAGCTTCCCTTTTGGGAAGTCCTAGGAATTGGAAAAAAGAAAAAGGAGGGCGCCTTGAGCCTGAGAGTTGCCGTGGTGGGGGGCGGGCCAGCAGGGGCTTCTGCAGCCGAGGTTCTGGCTCAAGCCGGGATCGAGACCTTTTTGTTTGAGCGGAAGCTGGACAACGCCAAACCCTGCGGAGGCGCTATTCCCCTCTGTATGGTTTCGGAGTTCGACCTGCCGGAGGAGATCATCGACCGCAAGGTGCGCAAGATGAAGATGATCTCGCCCTCCAACTACGAGGTGGACATCGCCCTCGAAAATGAAGGCGAGTACATTGGCATGTGCCGCCGCGAAGTCCTTGACGCTTTCTTGCGCAACCGCGCCCGTCAAAAGGGGGCAGAGCTCATTCACGGCAAGGTGATGCACCTGGAAGTCCCCAAAAATGGCCAGGATCCCTACGTCTTGCACTACGTCGACTTTTCTGGCAACGCGCAGCAGGGGGTACCTCGCTCGCTGGCGGTGGATGTGGTGATTGGGGCGGATGGGTTCCACTCGAAGGTGGCAGAGGCCATTGGTGCCGGGGACTACAACTATGCCCTGGCTTTTCAGGAGCGCATTCGCCTCCCCGAGGACAAAATGGCCTACTATGCTGAGCGGGCAGAGATGTACGTGGGAGACGATGTCTCGCCCGACTTTTATGCCTGGGTGTTTCCCAAGTGCGACCATGTGGCGGTGGGTACCGGCACGATGAGGGCCAACCAAGCCCAGATCCAAAAGTTGCAAGCCGGGATCCGCGCCCGCGCTGCTGACCGGATCCGTGGGGGCCAGGTGATCAAGGTGGAGGCCCATCCCATTCCAGAGCATCCCCGTCCGCGCCGCGTAGTGGGCCGGGCCGCCTTGGTAGGAGACGCAGCAGGGTATGTAACCAAGGCAAGCGGCGAAGGGATTTACTTTGCTGCCAAGTCGGGCCGCATGTGCGCCGAGGCTATTGTTGAAACTTCCAACGGCGGGAAGCGTATCCCCACAGAAGAGGATCTCAAGCTCTATCTCCAGCGCTGGGATCGCCAGTACGGCCTAACCTACAAAGTCTTGGACATTCTGCAGCGGGTGTTCTACCGCTCCAACGCCACCCGCGAAGCTTTTGTCGAGATGTGCGCCGACCGGGATGTGCAGCGGCTAACCTTTGCCAGCTACCTCTATAAGACGGTGGTGCCGATGAGCCCCTGGGTGCAGTTCAAGATTACCGTTAAAACCCTGGGCAGCTTGCTGCGGGGCAACGCCCTGGCTCCCTGAGGGAGCTTTACTGCCACTGGAAGGTAACAGTAACCCGATCCCAGTTGGCGTCCGTTTTCAGCACGCTGGCAGAAGCTTTCTGGCCAGGAGGTACATTGCTGGGCTCAAAGGCGGCCACGCGCGTATCGACGACTTCTCCGCCACGGTAGAAGGTAAAACGGGCGCGGGCGTTGAGGACAGTGCGGTTGCTGCGGTTGATGGCCTCCACACTCAGGCGACTGCCAGCCCCTACCCGCTCTTCCCGGATTGATCCCACAATCACCAACTCGCCCGGGTTGGGTCCGGATGCCGCAGGCGTTGGGCTTGCAGGGGCAGAGGGTTGGGGGGTGGCGCCCTGCTGCTTCAAGAGCTCCAAAACGCGGGCCAGCTCCTGCTGAAAGAAGACAAAGGCTTCCCGCGATTGGTTGGCCACCTGGGCCAGGATCAGCCGATCCGCTTCGCTCAGAGGGATCTCCAGGAGGGGGTTTGGCCCTTTTAGGGTAACCCGGATGCTGGCAACCTCCTGGTTGATGAACTTGTCCAGATAGGGAAAGAGATTAAGGATGCAATCTTGAAAAGATCCCAGCGGCAAGGTGCTCTTGTTGGTCAGCACCAGGTCAGCCCGATCACAGCTAGCCCGATCCGCCAGCTCAATTTCCAGGGGCACCCGAAAGGAGCCCGGACTGGTGTTGGTGATGGTAACCCGAGTGCCGGACACCACCTCTCGCCAGCCATGGATAACTTCTACGCTAGGGCGAGTCACCTCTTCCGTGAAGTACTCTCCCGCCCAGGCAGGGGATCCCCAGAAGGTGAGCATAGAAAGCAACGCCGCCACTAGGCAAGTTCGTCGCCAATTCACCTTCACTTCTCCTCCCTTGCAGATCTGGGACACTGCCTGCCCCTGGCAACAGCTTCTAGCGTCAACTAAGTCCGTCTGGGGTAAAATCGAGAAGTTCAAAGCGTTACAAAACTTTGGGCCTGCCGACCAGTGCGGCTGTGTTCCTCGCTTAACTAGGCAGTATGGCTAGATCCCTAGCTTCGTGGCTCAATCGGCTTGCCCTCCTGCGAGGCCTAGTCTTTATCCTAGCAGTGGTAGTGGCTCTCACCTACTTGGGCTTTAGCCGAGAAGTTCGCCTCGGCCTTGACCTCAAAGGCGGGACGCAGCTTACCCTGCAAGCTCTGCCGACGCAGGAGGTGCCTGAGATTACTCCCGAAGTGATGCAGGGAGTGGAGGCTGTTATCCAGCAGCGGATCAACGGCCTGGGGGTGACTGAGCCTTTGATTCAAATCAGTGGCCGGGATCGTCTATTCGTGCAACTGCCTGGGGTAGCAGATCCGGATCGGGCGGTTGCTCTTTTGGGCGACACAGCCCAGTTGGAATTTCGCAAGGGCCTAGTTCCGGTCAGCGCCCTGCCCCGCAACGAACGGGGGGAGGTAACAGCCGGAGAGAACCCCGAAGCCTTGTTTGAAGGGGTCGGCCTCACCGGGGATCTGCTGCGCAACGCCTATCCCCAGGCCCCTCGCCGCGGCTCCCAGAGCTGGGAAGTGCTGCTAGAGTTTAAGCCGGAGGGGGCTGAGAAGTTTGCCCAGGTCACCCGAGAGCTGGCTGGCACGGGTCGCCCCTTGGGGATTTTTCTGGACGAGGTGCTCATCAGCGCCCCGATCGTGGGGCCGGAGTTTGCCCGCACTGGCATTACTGGCGGAACGGCGGTGATCACAGGCAATTTCACGGTGGAAACTGCCACCGACCTAGCGATAAAGCTCAAAGCGGGGGCGCTGCCGGTTCCAATTCAGGTGATTGAAAACCGCACAGTCGGGGCCACCCTAGGAGAAGAAAGTGTGCGCCGCAGCCTCTATGCCGGTATCGGCGGCCTGGTGCTGGTGTTTGTGTTCATGGTGGCCTACTACCGCCTGCCGGGACTCATTGCCGACATCGCTCTCCTCATCTATGCCCTCTGTACGTTTGCTTTGTTCCAACTGCTGGGGGTGACCATGACCCTGCCAGGAGCCGCTGGCTTCATTCTCAGCATTGGCATGGCAGTGGACGCCAATGTGCTAATCTTTGAGCGCATCAAAGAGGAGCTGCGGGCGGGCAAGTCCATCTACAAGTCCATCTCGGAAGGGTTTAGCCGCGCCTTTAGCAGCATTCTCGACAGCAACGTCACCACCCTTTTGGTCTGTGGCGTGCTCTTTTGGTTGGGGATGGGGCTGGTGAAAGGTTTCGCCGTAACCCTGGCTATTGGCGTTTCGGTAAGCTTCTTTACGGCCATTACCTGCACCCGCACCCTGCTGTTGGCGGCAATGGGGATCCCTGCCCTGCGCAAACCTGAACTCTACGGCGTTCGCATGGAGGCGATCCAACCATGACCGCGCAAGAGCCAGCAGGCGGATCCTCGCGGTTGCTCGACTACCGCTTCGACATCGTCGGGCGCAGCAAGCTCTGGTTTACCCTTTCCTTGGCGGTCTTGCTGGTGGGGCTGGCCAGCATGGCTTTTTCTCTGGCCTCTCTAGGAACCCCCCTGCGGCTGGGGCTGGATTTTGCCGGCGGCACCTTGCTGGATCTGCGTTTTGAGCGGCCTGTCACCACCGACGAGCTGCGGCGGGCGCTGCAGGAACATGGTTTGGGAACCAGCATCATCCAACTGGACACCCAGACGGGCCAGGAAGCCCTGATCCGCATGCCCCCTTTGACGGAGCAAGAGCGCCTGGCAGTGGAAGACACGCTGCGGCAGCGGGTGGGATCCTTTGAGCGCAGGCTGGTGGAGACGGTGGGCCCGACGGTGGGGCGTTTGCTCTTGCGCTCCGGCCTCGTGGCCGTGCTCATCTCTTTCGGCCTGATTGTGGTGTATCTGGCCCTGCGCTTTCAGTGGGATTACGCAGTGTTTGCCATTGTGGCCTTGCTGCACGATGTGGTGTTGACCACAGGGCTGTTTGCCCTTTTGGGCCTGACGGTGGGCATGGAGGCGGACAGCCTGTTTGTGGTGGCGCTGCTAACCATCATCGGCTTTTCCGTCAACGACACGGTGGTCATCTACGACCGCATCCGGGAGAACCTGCGTCTAGTCAGCCGCCGGGTCAGCTTTGCCGAGGTGGTGAACCTGTCTTTAAACCAAACTTTTGCCCGCTCCCTAAACACCACCCTGACGACGATGCTGCCCCTGGTGGCCATTGCCATTTTTGGCGGGGCCACGTTGAAGGGGTTTGCGATTGCTTTGCTCATCGGCTTTAGCTTGGGGGTCTATTCCAGCATCTTTATCGCCAGCCCCCTGCTGGTGTGGTGGCGGCAGCGGCGCTATGGCGGAAGGGTGCCTTCCAGCGCAGAGGGGTAAGACGGCAGCAGCGGCCTACCAGTGCAGTCGCTGTCCATGGGCAACCAGGTAGCGCTGCAAATCGGCCATCTTGCCCTGCGGCACGATTTGGGCCGGGGTCAAGCTGGGATCCTGGCTGCGCAACCAGGCCACAATGAGCCCAGCTGCCGAGCCGATGGTCCACTCCCCGTAGTGGGTGCGGGTAGCGGCGTTAACAATGTGGCTGACGGCGATCCCTTTGCCGCCGATAAGCAGGTTATCCACCTTCTGCGGGATCAAAGCTTCCAAGGGAATGAGAATGGGGCGGACGGAAAACTCGTTGACCGGTGCAGAGCTGGCCGACCGGGAGGGCTCCCAGTTGCGGTAGCGACAGCCGTGCATGTCGATGGCGTAGTGGGTGATCCCGACAACGGTGGGTCTGAAATCCCGCCCTCCGCTGGCGCCAACCCGGATGTCCTGCTCCAGCATCATGAACTCCGCCTGGCCGTAGGCAGCTCTCCCCAGGATGCGCCGCCCCTCTCGGATGTAGGGGTAGAGGCTGAGGCCAGAGCGGGTGCCCAGCAAGGAGTCTTCGGCAAACACTAGGGAGAGGGGATAGCCGGGCCGGGATTGGGTTTCCATCAGCCACTCGGCAAACAGCAGGGCGTGGTTTTCTCCATCTTTGAGGGCGGAGACGTCCAGCCCCCCCAACCAGTTGTGGCGCTGCCCCGAGGCCACCAGCCGCTCTTCGGTCAGGATCAGGGGCGGGTTCATCAGCCCCCAGTCGTTGCCGCGGTTCCAGTTCACCAGGGTCAGATCTCCGGGAACCGGGGTGCCGTAGAAGGGATCCGTGCGGCCCTTGCTGACGATGCGGCGATAGTTGAAAAAGCTCCGACCGCTGAAGGTGGGAAAGCCCTCCAGGTCAAACTGGCGGCGGTGTTCGGCGCGGGAGTAGCCCGGCTGCAGCTGGGCCAGCTCGGCGCGGGAGCGGCCGCCATCGTCGTGGATGGCCAGCACAAAGGGAAAGGTAAAGGCCTGGGTACACTCCGGGTTGCTGGCCGGGGCGGCATTGGGCTCTCCGGTTAGATCCCGCCCTTCCGAGCCCAGCCGGTAGGGGATGCCAGCCCAGCCCACCAGCTCGCCGGTATCGGTGGCGTCGA
The DNA here is from genome assembly GCF_047461755.1 of Synechococcus sp. R65.1. NCBI lineage: Bacteria > Bacillati > Cyanobacteriota > Cyanophyceae > Synechococcales > Synechococcaceae > Synechococcus > Synechococcus sp. R65.1. The sequence goes on from NZ_JANSHU010000001.1 coordinate 183,312, forward strand.
TGACGAAGAAGGGACGGCCTGGCGGTGCCTGCAGCCGCAGCACCCGTTTGGCAAACACTTCCGTCTCCTGCCAGCTATACCAGCTCACCAATTCGCGCCACAGCCGTCCTGGCGGCACGAAGTTGGGATCCCGTGGCTGTCGCTGCACAGCATAGATGCTTTCAATCCGGGAGCCGTCGGCGCTGAAGGTGGCCCCCTTAAAAGCCGTCTGGGTGGCCCAGCGACTCTGGGGAGCATGCTGAGCTGCCTGCCGCAGCCAGGTATCCACCGCCTGCAGACCTGCCTGGGGCGGAAAACACAAGCTCCCTACCCAGCAACTGTTGATCTCGGCCACGCGGGTGCCGGGCGGGATCCCTGTCCAGGACGGGAGATGCACCGGCTGGCTTTCAATGAGGGCCTTAAACTCCAGCCAGTGGCGGGAAAAATTGCCCCGCTGCCGCATGAGGAGGGACTCATCGAGGGCCGATACCCCTTGGGAAGTGATCTGCCCCCCTAGCCAGGGAGTGAGCTCGATGAGGCAGGTTTGCACGCCCCCCCGCATGGCTTGGCCTGCTGCCGCCACGCCCCCTAGAGATCCGCCCACCACCACCAGCTCGCACTCCCAGATCTCCTCCGGCTGCGGCAGGGGATCCAGCAGGGGCCAGCCGTGGGCGGTAAAACGGGGCAGCTCTGGCGGGGATCCCCCTTCCGGCTGGGAGAGGGCGGCAAACCCTGCCCCGGCCACAAAGCTCAGCAGCGACAGGATCCCCAGTCCCAGAGCTCGTTTCTGGCTAAGTCTCCGCTGCGCTGCTCGGATCCCTCTGCTGGCCTTGCTCACTGGAGCCCCACCCCCCACGTCGCGCCAACACCTGCTTAGACAGCGATCCCAAGCCTAGGAGAAATCCCCTATGAGAATACTCGACAAGCTGCCCCCAGGGGTCAGACTGGGCAAGCTACAGGGCATAATGGGCTAGCAACTTGTCTCCAACAGGGATCCACAGCACCATGGGACGGGCAAAGAAGGTGGTTTTGGCCTACTCCGGCGGCGTTGACACCTCCGTCTGTATCCCCTACCTCAAACACGAGTGGGGGGTGGAATCGGTGGTTACCCTGGCGGTGGATCTGGGGCAAGGAGCAGAGCTGGAGGCCATCCAGGCCAAGGCCCTTAGGGCAGGGGCAGAGCAATCGCTGGTGCGGGAGGCTGTCCAGACCCTAATTACCGACTATGCCTTCCCCGCCCTCCAGGCCAACGCCCTCTACGAACAGCGCTACCCTCTCTCCACTGCCCTAGCCCGACCCCTGATTGCCAAGCTCCTGGTGGAGGTGGCAGAGGAAGTGGGTGCCGACGCGGTGGCCCACGGCTGCACCGGCAAAGGCAACGACCAAGTGCGCTTCGACCTGGCCATTGCCGCCCTAAACCCTAGGCTAAAGGTGCTGGCCCCAGCGCGCGAGTGGGGCATGACCCGCGAGGAGACCATTGCCTATGGGGAGCGCTACGGGATCCCCATGCCGGTGCAGAAGTCCAGCCCCTACAGCATCGACCTCAACATTCTAGGCCGCAGCGTCGAAGCCGGGATCCTGGAGGACGCCGACCAAGAGCCGCCGGAGGAAGTGTATGCCCTCACCCGGCCTCTTTCTCAAACCCCTGACGAGCCCGCCTACGTGGAGATTGCCTTTGAAGAGGGGATCCCAGTGGAGCTGGATGGGCAGCGCCTTGGCCCCCGAGTCCTCTTTGAGCGGCTCAATGCCTTGGCCGGCAGCCACGGCGTGGGCCGCATCGACATGATTGAGGATCGGCTGGTGGGGATTAAGTCGCGCGAGATCTACGAGTGCCCCGCTCTAACTGTGCTCATTCAAGCCCACCGCGAGCTGGAAAGCCTCACCCTTCCCCGCGAGGTCCTCCACTACAAGTACGGCATCGAGACCACCTACAGCCAGTTGATCTACAACGGCCTTTGGTACTCGCCGCTGCGGGAGGCTCTTGACGCCTTTGTCCGCACCACCCAGAAAAGCGTCACCGGCGTCGTGCGGATGCGTCTGCACAAGGGCCAAGCGGTCTGCGTGGGCCGCCGTTCCCCTTACTCCCTCTACAACCCAGAGCTGGCCACCTACGGGGAAGGGGATCAATTCGACCATCGCGCTGCCGAAGGCTTTATCTACATTTGGGGCTTGCCTACCCGTGTTTGGGCTGAGGTTCACCGCTGGCGCGAAGGGAGATAGGCCTATTCCGCCGGCGTTCTCGAGCAGATGGCTGTTCTTGTCTAGGTTCGGCGGAAGTTGTTGACGTCTAGGGCTGGCAACTCTACCTGTTCCACCTGAGGTCGAAAGCCCAGCCAAGGGGTGGCCAACTGGGCAAAGCGCTCTGGATCCCCGCTGACATAGAAGCGGTGCGGTTCGTCATGGGGGGCTGTTGGGGGCCGGCGGAGACCCCAGAGGCTGAGTTCACGGGCTAGCGAGCGCACCAGGGCCACGCCGGGATCCACCCGCTTGACCGAAGGGGGCAGCAGAGACTTCAGCAGGGGATCAAGGAGAGGATAGTGGGTGCAGCCGTAGACAAGGGTGTCGATCCCCTGCCGTAGAAGCGGCTGTAAGTAGCGTTTGGCGGCCTGCTGCAGCTCGAGGCTGTTCAACTGACCGGCTTCGATGAGGGGAACAAACGCCGGGCAGGCCTGCTCCCAGCAGTGGACAGGCTGGGGAAAGCGCTTGGGATCCAGGGCGCTGTACTCACGGATGGCCTTGGAGTAGGCGCGGCTTTTAACCGTAGCCGCCGTGGCAATGACCCCAATGCGGGATCCTTGGGCCAAGGCCGCCTGGGCGCCGGGCAGGATGAGGCCAAGGATGGGTAGGGCAAACTCCTGCTGCACTTGCTCTAGGGCCAGCGCCGAGCTGGTGTTGCAGGCCATCACCACGACTTTCACCGGCTGCGCCTGCATCCAGCGCAGGATCTGGCGCACGAAGGTCAAGATCTCCTCAGGCGAGCGATCCCCATAGGGCAGCCGCGCCGTATCGGCAAAATAGACAAGGCGCTCTTGGGGCAATTGCCGCCGCAGGGCCCGCCAAACGGTGAGCCCCCCCAGGCCACTGTCAAACACCCCAATTGGCCAACTGGGATCTGGCTCTCTTGTCCACCCCCAACGCATGCTCCTTCCTCCCTCACTACCTTGGCCTAAGCTGCTGTATCCTACCCTGCCTTGAGACGGGCGGCACGCTCTAGCGGTTGCGCAAGAAGGTCTCGATGCCCTCGGCAATGGCTCCCGCCAAAACGGCCTGGTATTCGGGGGTGGCCAACTTTCGCCCTTCCGTGGGGTTGGTAACATACCCCAGCTCCAGCAGCACCGAGGGCATGCCCACCGGCGTTTCCCGCACCATGAAAAAGCGGGCCCGTCGCACCCCCCGATCCGCAGCGCCAGTAGCTCGCACCAGGCTGCGGTGCAAGATTGCTGCTAGCTCGGCGCTATCCGGCCGTAGGTAGTAGGTCTCGATGCCGTGGACGCTGGAGCGATCCAGAGCGTTGGCGTGGATGCTCACCAACAGCGTGGCGTTGGCCTGCACGGCTATATCCACCCGCGGCCGCAGCAGCACCTCACGGTCGTCGGTGCGGGTCATCACCACCTCATAGCCCCGCTCCTGCAGCAGGTGTCGGACCTGGTGGGCCACAAGGAGCACAATGTCCTTCTCCAAGATCCCATCTACCCCAACAGCACCGGGATCCCGTCCCCCGTGGCCTGGATCCAGGGCAATAACCGGCCGGCTTTGGCGAGGACGGGAAGCCTGGGCAGGCGGCTGCGGCTGGGATGTGGGAAAAGGAGCGCCTAGAGGACGCAACTCCAAAGTGATGCGGCGGGATCCCTGGCCGGGATTGGGCTCAAAGACATTGAAGTCCTCAGCGGGCTGCACCAGAATGCTGACCGTGCGGGCATCTTCCTGCACAAGGCGGATCCGCTGCACCGGTCCCCCGACCGGCAAGCCGGGATCCGGCAAGGACTCGGGCAGGCGCGCCGGTGCCACGTTGATGCGGTAGCTGCCGCTTTCGGGATCCCAGCCAGCCCGGTAGAACATAAACCCATCGGCGCTGATGATGAGCTGATTTCCCCGCAGTTCCACAGAGCGCAAGGTGGCTAGCGGCCCTTGGGCCTCGGTTAGGCTGATATCAGGCAAAAGGCTGGCCTGGGCAGCACCCCCAGCAGGCTGGATCCAGATTCCTCCCTGCTGTGGGTCGTAGCGGGCCTCCCAATCCCCACTGGAAGGATCCACATCCAACACCACGCGGGCGGTCGTAGGCTCGAACTGCCCAACACGCAGCCGCAAAACCCCCAAGCGGTTGACAGGATAGACCCGCTGGGTGAGGGCGGGACTAAGGGTGGTGTTGAGAAAATCCACAACCACCCGATTTGGATCGAAGAGGCGCCGCACCGTGGTGGAAGGGTTGCCCTGGGTGCGAATGAAAAAGCCCTCCGCCTGGGGAGAGATGGCCAAGATCTGATGGCTGGAGCGGGAGCTTGCAGGAGGAGGGAGTGGGCTGGTTTCAGGGCGACGGGGCGGCCCTAAGGATGGGGACGAGGCGGTGGACTCCTGGGAACCAGGGGGAGGGGGAAATAGCGAGGCAGGGGGCGAGGGTTGCTCGGGTTGGAGGAACTGAACAGCCCAGCGGGAAGGGCCGGCGGTAAGGAGTTGCAGTTGGTCAAGGCTAAGGGGCTGGTCTGGCTGCAGGTGGAGGACAAAGCGGGTGATGGTCGGGGTGAGCTGTTTGATCTCCAACAAGGTAACTCGCCCTGGAAAGGTCTGGCTTTGGGGCTCGCGTCCAAAAAGGGTGTTGGGAAAATCCAGAACCACCCTAGGAGGGTTTTGCAGCACAAACAGAAAAGGCCGCACCTCTCCTTGGGTGTTGACCTCCAGCCATCCCCGCTGCGGGTCGTAGTGCCAGCGGTCAATGCGAGACAAACCGGTAACGGTAGTCAGTTGGGCTTGAACGGGCAAGGGGGAAAATAGACCCGCTCCGGCTAGGCCCCACAGCAGCATTGCTCCCCAAAGGGAGCACGGCTTGGGATCCCATCTTATTCCCCGCTTGTCCAAGCCAGGCATACCGTCCACCCACTCTGCCTACCTGCTGCCCTCAACTATACCAACCTCCCCCCAAGGCGACCTGAAGGGAGCGCCCTCTTGCTGCTGCTGGCGGGACTAGCTGAAGATAGTGGGGATCCTCCTGAGATTTCGCCAAGTCATAGGGCAGTGACAGGCCCACCCGATCCTCTCTCTCTGGCCCGCGCCGGTAATGTTCAAGCAATTGTGCAGGTTGTCCGCTTGGAGCTGCTGCGGCAAAAGTGGCCTGCACAAGTTCGCTTTGCTGATAACACCCTGCACATCTACCTGCTGGGATCCCTTCCCGGACAACCCTCCCCTCAAGTGGTGACCGCCCGGCTTTTTCTAATGCTGAAGCAGCTGCGGATCCCACGGCTGGAACAAGTGGAAATTTGTGCTTTCCTTGGCTCCCAGTTGCTCTGGCGACGCAGACTGAGAATAGGCTCCCAGCAGCGCTGGGATCGGTTTTCCTTCGATAACTGGGCAGTCAACGCTTGGGCTTACCCGGCTGCGTTTGCGGTGGCCCTGATGGTGAACAACATAGGCTTGTTGCAGTTGTTGCATTTGCCTCTTCACATTTGGATCCACGAATTTGGCCATGCCACCGTCGCCTGGTGGAGCGGGTATCGGGCTTTGCCTCTGCCCATCGGCTGGACAAGCGTTAGCTCGCAGAGGGATCCCTTTGTGTATTTTGGAATCCTCTTTTTACTGATTCTACTCTTCTGGTCAGCCCGCAAGGAGCGGATTGGGTGGCTGCAGGTGCTGGCCATCTTTCTTGCTCTATTGCAGTTTTACATGACCTGGCTGATGCCCAATCGCACCTGGGAGATGTTGTTTGCCTTTAGCGGCGTTGGAGGAGAATTTTATCTCAGCACCTTTCTGATGGCCAGCTTTTATTTTCCCCTGCCAGATCGTTGGCGATGGGACTCTTTGCGATTTGTCGTGCTGGGGATCGCGAGCAGCAGCCTCTGGAAAAGCTTTTGGCAGTGGCATCTTATTCAGCAAGGGTTAGCCCCGATTCCTTGGGGAACCCTACTAGGCGGCCAAGGAGATGCCGCCGGGGATATGAACCGCCTGGTTTATGAGTTTGGTTGGAGCGAAAGCCAAATTGTCCAAACCTACAGAAGCCTAGGAAACTGGTGTGTTTTGTTCATATTGGGCTTGTATATCTTGTTTCTACTGCGCATGAACAATCAGATTTGGTTGTCTCTACAAGCAAGATTTATCCTCTGGGTCGATGCTCTTTTTGAACCGAGTAAGCATCGCTAAAAAAAGCCATATCTTCTCACCTTTTTTGGAAAAAAGACTGAGTCGAGGCGTAGCAGCGAAGGCTCTAGATCTTGCTCAAAGCGACTGTAGACCAATAGACTTGTCGAGGGCACTAGAAAAGAGCCAGAAACCCTCGGTTAATGGGAGGTCTCTCTCAGAACGCCTGC